>CAXRDL010000027.1:0-7180 GCA_964229535.1 Flavobacteriaceae bacterium
TAAATAACCCTCTTCTTTATAACCTGTTATGCCACCTTCCCACTGGATTGGAAAAACAGGAAAACCGAGTTTGTCGCCATCCCGTTTAGAAAGCTTTCCTTTACCGCTTGGTTTGAGAATCAAAGGTAAATGTGAAAAATCAGGGGGCGTCCAACCAAACGCATTATATAATTTTAAATGCAGCGCCAACGAAGGTAACCATTCTTCTCCACGAATAACATGAGAAATTTCCATGAGGTGATCATCTACAACATTTGCAAAATGATAGGTTGGCATACCATCGCTTTTATAGAGTATTTTATCATCCAACAATTTACAATCAATCGCTACGTTACCCCGAATGGAATCCGGACAATTGTAGATGGAAGATTCTTTTTCATCCCACATCAAAAAACGAACAACATAAGGGTGTTCGTCGTCCAACATCTCCTTTGTTTTCTTCTCCCCCAAAACCAAACTGTTGTTTAGCTTCATTCGGTTGTGCCAATTATAGATAAATGTTTTACCATTCTTTTCATGGTTTTTGCGATGTTTTTCTAAGCTCTCAGCAGTATCAAACGCATAATACGCAAGTCCGCTTTTAACGAGTTCAGGTATATATTTTTGATATACATCGCGCCTTTCACTTTGTCGGTATGGACCAAAATTTCCAGGGTGGGTTGGACTCTCGTCGGGCTCAATACCAAGCCACGCTAAGCAAGATTGGATATATTTTTCTGCACGATCAACAGAGCGTTTTTGGTCGGTGTCCTCAATACGCAACACAAATTTTCCATTGTGTTTTCTCGCATACAAATAGTTGTAAAGCGCTGTTCGCACTCCACCGATATGTAGAGGTCCTGTTGGGCTTGGGGCGAAGCGGACGCGTACTGAATTGGCCATGCAAAATTTTTTGTAAAGATATCGTCTATTCATGATAACACGAAACCAAAGAAATAATAATGTAAAACACTGAAAAACAGCTAGTTGTGGTTTTTTACTGTTTTCTACATTGGCTTACAACACAGGAATCACCTACCTTTGTCATGTGAAAAAGATTACGTTACAAGTACAAAATCAATTTTCGGTTCTAAACCAAGAACAGCTTTTGAGTTGGATGTCCGATTGTGTTTTGCTGTTGGGTAAGCAAATTGGGGATATTCATATCGCACTGATGGATGATGATGCCCTGTTGGAGCTCAACCAAAAACACTTAGACCACAATGATTATACAGATGTGATTACATTTGATTACTCTACTCCTAAAGCAGTTAATTGTGATATTGCGGTATCGACAGATCGTGTGTCAGAAAACGCTACTCACGAAGGTGTGAGCGTTGAAAATGAACTCGCAAGGGTACTCATTCATGGCATACTTCATTGTGTAGGCTATTCAGACAAAACCGACAACGACAAACAGATCATGCGGAAGAAAGAAGAAGAAATGTTAAAACGGTTCCACGTGGAACACAAATCCTTATAGGACATGTTTGCAAAAGAATATGACGTCATTGTAGTTGGTGCTGGTCACGCGGGGTCTGAGGCCGCAGCTGCAGCCGCAAACATGGGGAGTCAAACCCTTATAATTACTATGAATTTGCAAAACATAGCACAAATGTCTTGCAATCCTGCTATGGGGGGTATTGCAAAAGGTCAAATTCTTCGGGAAATCGATGCGCTTGGCGGATATAGTGGAATTGTTACCGATAATACAGCGATTCAATTCAAGATGCTGAACAAATCTAAAGGTCCAGCAATGTGGAGTCCAAGGGCACAGTCTGACCGCATGCGTTTTGCAGAGGCGTGGCGACTGCGCTTGGAAGAAACACAGAATGTAGATTTTTATCAAGAAATGGTAACCGACTTACTCTTCGACAAAGATCGGGTTTGTGGCGTTAAAACGTCTTTGGGCTTAGAGGTTTATGCCAAGTCTGTGGTACTGACAAGCGGGACCTTCCTCAATGGGTTGATTCATATTGGTGAAAAACAATTTGGTGGAGGACGCGCTGGGGAAAGCGCCTCTTTTGGAATTACTGAAAGACTTGTTGAAAGAGGATTTTCTGCTGGGAGAATGAAAACAGGCACACCACCACGAGTTGATGGGCGATCTTTAGACTATTCTAAAATGATTGAGCATCCAGGCGACGACCAACCAAGCACCTTTTCTTTTTTACCATCAGCTAAACCCCTTAAAACACAACGGTCATGCCATATGACCTACACCAATCCACAAGTGCACGACTTATTGCGCGAAGGCTTTGATCGTTCTCCGATGTTTAACGGACGAATTCAAAGTATTGGACCCCGCTATTGCCCCTCTGTTGAGGATAAAATTAATCGTTTTGCTGATAAAGACCGACATCAAATTTTTGTCGAACCAGAGGGTTGGAACACAGTAGAAGTTTATGTAAATGGATTCTCAACCTCCCTGCCTGAAGACATCCAGCTCCGTGCCTTAACAGCAGTTTCGGGCTTTGAAAACGTAAAGTTCTTTCGCCCTGGTTATGCCATAGAGTATGATTATTTTCCACCAACACAACTCAAACACAGTCTAGAAACCAAACCGATAGCGGGTTTGTTTTTTGCGGGGCAAATCAATGGTACTACAGGCTACGAGGAAGCAGCAGCCCAGGGACTAATGGCTGGAATTAACGCGCACCAATATCACACAGACCAAGAGCCCTTTTCCCTTCGTAGAGATCAAGCTTATATCGGCGTGTTGATCGATGATCTGATCACAAAGGGAACAGAGGAGCCCTACCGAATGTTTACGTCTCGTGCAGAATATCGAACACTGTTGCGCCAAGATAATGCGGACACCCGCCTAACCCCATTGTCACACAAAATCGGGCTAGCTTCTGACGCACGACTCAAAGAGATGGAAAAATCTCAACACCAAGCCGACAGCCTAATCCGATATATGAAGAAAACAAGCATACAACCAAAGGATATTAATCCCATCTTACAAGACAGAGAAACGGCAGAAATTAAACAATCCACGAAGCTTTCAAAGATACTAGCACGCCCCCAACTCAAAATGAAAGATTTATTGGGATTAACCCCACTCGATCAGTATTTTCAAACAAACAAGACCACCCAAACAACTATAGAACAAGCAGAAATACAGATAAAATACGCAGGCTACATAGAAAAAGAAGAGGCGCAAGCCCAAAAACTAGATCGGCTAGAATCGATTAAAATACCTCAGGGTTTTGATTATCTTGAGATCCAATCCATATCGACAGAGGCGAGACAAAAGCTGACCGAAATTCAACCACAAACCCTATCCCAAGCGTCTCGAATCAGTGGTGTTTCACCAAGCGACATCAGTGTTTTATTAGTCCATATGGGGCGCTAGGTTCCACGTGGAACAATATGATTTTGCAATGAATAAAACAGTTTGTATAGACCACTTAGTTACTGGAGAATCCTTTGTTTTAGCACCCCACGAACACTTCGATATTTTACAAACAAGCCCTCAACCCAAAGAGCTTGAGAAGTATTATGATCATCCAAACTATATATCGCACAAAACAAAAGGCAAGTCTTTGTTTTTTGTTTTTTACACATTGTTGAGACACTGGAATCACAATTACAAATTAAAACAGATTCATAAACATGTTTCTGAAAAAGGCCGGTTATTGGATTTTGGAGCCGGTACAGGGTCTTTTGTTGAATTTTCGAATAAGCATAATTGGCAGTCTGAGGGATACGAACCCAACAACAACGCTCATGGATTAAAAACAAAATACATTACTTCATGGAGCAACCCAAAGGCATATAAAGCGATTACAGCTTGGCACGTTGTAGAACACCTACCAAATCCAAGCGATTTTCTCAAACGCGCTCACAACTCTTTACAGGATTCCGGAAGGCTTTTTGTTGCTTTGCCAAACTACAAATCCTGGGACGCCAACCACTATGGTACAATGTGGGCCGGTTTTGATGTGCCTAGACATCTTTGGCACTTTTCACCAAAGGGGTTTATGAGTTTAGCGGAAGAATGCGGATTCGAAACGGAAAAAACCTATCCTCTGTATTTAGATGCATATTATGTGTCATTGCTCTCTGAAAAAAATTGTGAATCCAGATTTCCGTGGCTCAAGGCTTTATGGTCAGGATGGCGATCAAATCGCGCCGCAAAACATCTGAAAAACTACTCTTCGTTAATTTATGTTTTACAAAAACGAAAATAAGCGCTTCTAAGCGCGTTTTATGATGTTGATGTATCACAAGGTCAAAAAAACAAAATAAATCCAGTAGAAAAGAGCAAAAAAACAAGCAAATTTTAAGACAAAACAGGCGGGGTGTGAATGTGCTTTGTGAGTTTTAACGATAAATCAGAGAAGATCATTTTGGCGCTACCGTTGCGCTCAACATGAAGGTAAGCAGATTCTAACTCACTGATAATCAGATAAATATTTCCATTATGGACATAATTTGAAAAGCGAGAAAATTCAAAATTACCTTTTGGTCTATAGCTTGTAAGTTCAGAAACACCATACTTAATCAGTAAGGCTTGACGAAACAAATCGATGCTAAACAACAAGAACTGTTTTTGTGTTTCCCGACCAACACCCGCAATTTGTTGACTCCAATTTAGTAGTTCAACAACAGACCCTTTGTTTCGTTTTGCTTTAAAAGCGGTGCGCACCCAACTCACAAACCAATCTTCAAAGGGTGCCCCCTTGACTCTCATCAAGTGTAAAGCACGACTCAACTGTCCATTGGCTTGTGAGCTTACACTCTCAGCCACTTCGCGAGCTGTCCCATAAGAGATCAATGCCTTTGAAATGGCATTTTCCGGCAACAGCGAAAAGCGGACACCCTGACATCGCGAGCGTAGTGTTTCAAGAACTTGATCCTCGTGATTAGAAATGAATATAAGAAGTGTCTTTTCTGGGGGCTCTTCTACAAGCTTTAGCAACTTGTTGGCCGCAGCGAGGTTGAGCTTATCGGCCTGCCATACCACAACACCTTTCCACCCGCCCTCATAAGCCGTTAAGGATAGTTTTTTTGTGATTTCTTCTGAATCTAAAACACCGATTTGACCCTGTTTGTTTTCGATTTCGAGTTGTTGGTACCAATCAAACAGAGTTCCGAAACGGTTGTTTTCGACAAATAAACGCCAGTCTTGTAAAAAATGATCTGATGTCGGTTTGGTTTTCACTTTAGTGTTGGCAGCCACCGGAAAAATAAAATGAAGATCAGGGTGGGTCAGCCGATCAAACTTCAAATCACAAGAAGACTTATCGGCACTTGGTTCTTGACAAAACACAGCCCGCATAAACGCGATGGCAATCGCAAGCATTCCAACACCTTCAGGGCCAGTAAATAGTTGGGCATGAGGAACCCGCCCCAAAGAAATACTTTCACGAAGAGCCTTAATTTGAGACTCATGGCCGTAGATTTGATCAAACCGCATAGACAAATATACGCATCCAACAGCGAAATAAATAGCAAACAAGACAAACGTAAACGGAGAAGAAAAACGTACATTTGCTCGCAAAATTCACAAAATGCGAACCTTAGACACTGCCAATTTTTCAAACAAAAAGGTACTTATTCGGGTTGACTTCAATGTCCCCCTCGACGAGAATAACCGAGTGACAGATCACACGAGGATAAAAGCAGCCAAGCCAACAATTGATAAGGTCTTGGCAGAGGGTGGAAGCTGTGTGCTGATGACCCATTTGGGGCGACCAAAAGGGGTAGATGACAAGCTGTCCTTGCGCCACATTGTTTCTGAAATACAAAAGGTGTTGGGTGTTGATGTTCAGTTTTCAAAAGACACGATTGGCCCTGGAGCCGAAGCGAAGGCCCAAGCATTACAACCAGGCCAAGTTATGTTGTTGGAAAACCTCAGGTTTTATGACGAAGAAACCAAAGGCGATGAACAGTTTGCAAATGCACTCTCAACCTTGGCGGATTGCTATATTAATGACGCGTTTGGAACAGCACACCGTGCACACGCCTCAACAACCATAGTTGCTCAATTTTTTCCAAAAGCAAAGTATTTTGGTTACCTATTGGCACAAGAAATCGATGCGATAGATCGCGTGATGTCAACGGGCGAAAAGCCCGTGTTGGCAGTGCTTGGAGGCGCAAAAGTATCTTCCAAGATTACGATTATCGAAAACATATTGGACAAGGTAGACCATCTGATTATTGGAGGCGGGATGTCGTTTACGTTTGCCAAAGCGATGGGCGGACAAATTGGAAATTCCATTTGCGAAGACGACAAACAAGAATTAGCTCTTTCAATTCTGTCAAGCGCAAAAGAGAAAGGCGTTCAAATCCACTTACCAACAGATGTGGTTGCGGGAGACCAGTTTTCAAATGAGGCAAACCAACAAATTTTCCCAATCGACCAAATCCCAGACGGTTGGGAAGGGATGGATGCTGGCCCAGAAAGTTTGGCAGCGTTTCGTGATGTGGTGTTGAAGAGTAGAACCATACTCTGGAATGGCCCATTAGGTGTCTTTGAATTCTCTCGCTTTTCACAAGGAACGATCGCTTTGGGCGAAGCCATATCAGCAAGTACAAAAAATGGCGCATTTTCACTAGTCGGTGGAGGAGACTCGGTAGCAGCAGTAAAGCAGTTTAATATGGAAAACGAAGTCAGTTATGTATCCACAGGTGGAGGGGCAATGCTTGAAAGTTTGGAGGGGAAAACCCTCCCAGGAATCGCAGCAATCATGGCTTAGTTTTAGATCAAGGAAGACCATGAAAAGCTATCTCATCCCCCTTGTTCTTCTACTGACTACGATCTCTTGTCAGAACAAAAAGAGCGCACCTCTTGTTTTGTCCTCCAACGGTAACATTAACACAATCACGGCGGTGATGACCGATCAATTGTGGGCAGGAACCATTGGCCAAGCGGTTAGAGATATGTATGCCTATCCTGCCGAGGGCTTGCCCCAGCAAGAGCCATTATTTGATCTTAAGCAAATTCCACCGGAGGTATTTACGGGATTCGCACAGTCAAGCCGCAGCGTGCTATGGGTTGGGATTCGTGATCAAACGAACATCCGCATTGACAAAAACACCTATGCGCAACCGCAGACTGTGGCGGTTTTTACCGCACCAACCCCCACGGCACTTACAGAAATTATTATTTCTCAATCTGATGAAGTAATCAAAACCCTTCGCACACAGGAGCGTGCCGAACGTTTGCGCAGAATTCGCAAGTCGACCTACG
>CAXRDL010000028.1:0-4674 GCA_964229535.1 Flavobacteriaceae bacterium
TATTGATTGTTAATAATCTTGTTGATGAACCGTTTTTTGGATTGGTTTGAGATACATCTTTGGGTTGTAATTTTATATCAAAGCCAAGACGATGAACGATCGCCACAATGATATCCTTCGCATTCGTCCCCAAATCAAAAAACATCAAACTTTTGAAACCATGTCTGATGAGGAACGTTTCCAAAACAATACGCTTCGTCCGATTCTAAAATTGCAGAATCCCCTACTCCTCGCCTCTTTTGTCAATTACGCTACCAAACACAAGGGCGTGTTTTTTGACATTCCAACAGATAAGCAATTGGCCTATATCGAAAATGCCGTGCATAAAGATCAAAAGTTTCGCAATGCCCTCAAAGGGATGATTATTGGTCAGTTTACAGTAGAAGAGTACAATATCTACACCCAAAACTCCTCTCAACTCAACAAACGGATGATGAGCTTAGTGATAACACGTCTACAAGACCAGTTGCAGTTGTTGGTGCCAGGTGTTTTGTCTAAGGTTAGCTAAACATTTTTATTATCTTAGACCTCGAAATCTCCATTTCGGCGGTTATTAAGTCAAAATTTAGTTAAAATAAAAAAACAATTTTTTTAAAATCGTATTTCTAAAAGGCAGTAATCCCCTAAACCAAACTCTCCCCATCTGCATTGGTGGTAAGCACCTCGCTCATATAGTCCACAAAGGGGCGCACGGCTTGTAGGGCCTTGTTTGCGCGGTCCAAAAAGTCAGGTTGGCAGATTTCCTTGTCTGAATAGTTAATCGTGAAAATATGCTGCTTAAAACGCAACAAATCAATATGGGGGTGGTCTTTGGCATAACCTTTCGGAGCTGTTTTGACTGCCTCACCCTCCAATTCACCCCATACACTGCGAAAAGACTTGTCATTGAGGATGGCGCGATACTCCTCACCATCGATGTCGATCTCTTGTCGGATGCGTTTTAGGTCTGCCGGATTGGGATCCCAAAAGCCACAGGCCAAAAAGTTGTTTTTAGGGGATAGATGCAGGTAATAGCCCCCACGATAAAGCGGTTTGGTGCGGTGCCATGTCAGTCCAAAATGGGTTTTATAGGGTGTTTTGTCTTTGGAAAAACGCACATCACGATAAATGCGAAACAGCTTAAAGCGGTCAATGTGATCGTGTTGGTTGAGTTGGTCTTTCAATTGTTCTCCAAAGTTCTTGACTTGGGTTTCTAAGGTTTTAAAGGTGGGTTTATGCTCTATAAACCAATCCCGGTTATTGTTTTGTTTTAAATCTGAAAAAAAAGAAAAGAGGTCTTTTGGTAATTGCATATCAAAAAATTTTGGCAGTTCATAAAAATATGTAATTTTGAGGTAACCAAATCTTTAAACTATGCCTTGGACATCCACCTACCTTTTCTTTTTACTTATCGTCATCATCAATAAACTCTTTTATGATGTCTCCTTGCAAAAGCCCATTTTGAGCTTTGTATTGATTTCCCTATTGTTTGCCACCTACTTCTTTTTATTGACCTATGGAGACGGTATAGAGATCATCGAGCAATATGTGATTTATCGAGATGTTTCAATCCGTCAAGCATGAATAGCACAACTTGGATTTTGGTTTTCGCTTTGTTAGAGATTACCTATCTGCTATATCGCTCGTTTAAACGACGCTTTTCACAAACCCCTTTGTTTCGTGTTTTTGTGAGCATGGTGTCTTATGTCTTAATCGCACTAGCGATCATGGTTTTATTGACATGGCACTCGTTTTACTAAACGAATTTCTATGGAAATCCTTCTAATCGGGTTGTTTTTGCTGTTTCTTCATGGGCTAAACAAGTGCTATCCCATGACGTTTTACAAATACCCAGGGTGCAGTATCGTTATTACGATTCTATTGTATTTGTTTATTTTATTACTCTTAATCGGTTTGCTTTCTGGCTAGTAATGATACTAACCCTTTTGTCGTTCCTCAAGTACGCGAACCACATCGTTTAAGCTTTGCCCTTTGGCCTGTAACAAAATCATCAGGTGAAACAGCAAGTCTGCACTTTCGTTTAAAAACAAATCGGAATTGGTGTCTTTGGCTTCAATGACGGTTTCCACGGCTTCCTCCCCTACCTTTTGGGCAATTTTATTGATGCCTTTGGCAAATAAGCTCGCCACATAGCTTTTGTCAGAAGGGTTGTTTTTGCGATCCGCAATCACCTCTTCCAAAGCAGTCAAAAATCCATAGTTGGGTGTATTGCTTTCGCCCCAGCATGTATCATCTCCCTTGTGACAAGTAGGACCTTTGGGCTTGGCCTGAATCAATAGGGCGTCACGATCACAGTCTACTGCCATATCGATTAAAGATAAAACATGACCACTCTCCTCCCCTTTTGTCCAAAGACGGTTTTTGGAGCGACTAAAAAAAGTGACTTGTCGCGTCTCTTTTGTTTTGGTAATGGCTTCTTGGTTCATATAGCCCAACATCAATACGCATTTGGTATTTGCATCTTGCACGATGGCGGGAACAAGTCCGTCTGCGTGTTTGCTAAAATCAATTGTCATCGCATTGGTATTTTGTGTAATCTCAATTCGTTTTTCAATTCGGGGATACGGATTTCTTTAAAGTGAAATACACTTGCTGCCAAAGCCGCATCTGCATTTCCCTCGACAAAGGTATCAATAAAGTGTTGCATGGTCCCTGCACCACCAGAGGCAATGACAGGAACAGTTACTGTTTCACTGAGTTGTCGTAGTGCGCTATTGGCAAATCCTTGTTTGGTCCCATCGTGATCCATAGAGGTAAACAGCAATTCCCCAGCGCCGCGCGCTACGGCTTCTTGCGCCCATGTGAACAGCTTTCGTTCGGTCGGGACTTTGCCACCGACTAGGTGGACAACCCATTCCGCAGCAATTTGTTTGGCATCGATCGCTACAACAACACATTGTGTGCCAAAACGATTGGCAACCTCACTGATCAGCGCAGGACGGCGAACAGCAGCAGAATTGATCGAGACCTTGTCTGCACCATTGTCCAACAGGATTCCAACATCGTCCATTGCATTGATACCACCTCCTACAGTAAAAGGAATATCGATGGCTCGAGCGACATCCCGAACCAATTTGGCGAAGGTTTTTCGTTTTTCTTCAGAAGCTGAGATATCGAGAAACACAAGCTCATCTGCCCCTTCCTCTGCATAGCGCTGAGCAAGCTCAACAGGGTCTCCTGCATCTCTAAGGTTAACAAAATTAACACCCTTGACCGTACGGCCATCTTTGATATCCAAACAGGGAATGATTCGTTTTGTGAGCATATCAGCTTTGTTTGAGTTGATAGGTTTCCAATTCTTTTAGACCGATTTTCCCTTCATATATGGCTTTCCCAACGACTGCTGCCGAGCAACCGAGTTCACGACAGGCATAGAGGTCTTCCATCGTACTTACCCCACCAGAGGCGATCAGAGACAAGCCCTCAACCTCATTGAGCAGTTCGCGGTATAGTTCTAAAGACGGACCTGCCAACATGCCGTCTTTGGCGACATCGGTGCACAAGACGTTTGTAAATCCTTTTTTTGTGAAATCCTGAACAAACTCCAATACATCAATTCCCGAGTCTTGTTCCCAACCGTGTGTGGCAATGCGACGGTTTTTAGCATCTGCCCCAAGGATGAGTTGATCTGTGCCATATTGGTCCAACCACTCCAATACAAGTTGTGGTTCGACCACGGCGATACTCCCGAGGGTAACCTGTGCAGCACCGCAATCAAAAGCAGTTTGCAAATCACGCTCCGACTTGATTCCGCCGCCAAAGTCCACTTGTAAGTTGGTTTGGGTGGCAATGGCCTCCAAAACCTTCGCATTGACAATATGCTTGGCACGAGCTCCGTCGAGGTCAACCACGTGCAAATGTGTTAGCCCAGCGCCTTCAAAGCGTTTGGCAACCTCAACTGGTGAATCACTATAAACGGTTTTGGTGTCGTATGCACCTTTTGTCAAGCGTACACACTGTCCGTCAATAATATCAATTGCTGGTACGATGATCATAGTGTAAGAAAATTTTGTAAAAGTTGTGCGCCCATGACTCCACTCTTTTCAGGGTGAAACTGAGTGCCATAAAAATTATCTTTTGCCATTGCTGCAGCAAAATTGATATCATAAAGACAGTGTCCAACCGTATTTTCATTGGGTTTGGCATAGTAGCTGTGCACCAAATAAAAATGGCTATTGTTGGGGATCTTATCAAACAATATCCCGCTCCCTTTGACCTCAGTCCAACCCATATGCGGTACATTGCGTGTGGTCGAAAACCGAACCACTTCGGTATCGAATATCCCCAAAGCTGTTGTGTTCCCTTCTTCTGAAGCATTACACATCAACTGCATTCCCAAACAAATTCCCAATACAGGTTGTGTCAACTCTGGTATGAGTGTATCCAACTTTGTGCTTTTGAGTTTTGCCATCGCCGAGCTCGCTTCCCCTACTCCTGGGAAAATGACATGAGAAGCCGATTGAATGGTTTCTGGATCACTAGACAGTGTGGCCGAAACTCCCAAACGTGCCAAAGCAAACCGTATGCTTTGGATATTCCCAGCCCCATAATCGATAATGGCTACATTCATAACTGTCCTTTGGTTGAAGGGAGAACCAACTTTTCAGGATCGCGCTGTATCGCTGCTTTTATAGCTTTGGCAAAACTTTTAAAAATCGCTTCTATTTTGTGATG
>CAXRDL010000029.1:0-9142 GCA_964229535.1 Flavobacteriaceae bacterium
GGACTCGGAAGTGTATTTATCCTCGAAGGCTTTGAGAGCTTTATGAATCACCCATCGTACAAAGCATTATTCTTTTTTACGCCCTTGATTGCAGCAATGGCTGGTAATGTTGGCGTACAATCATCCGCAATCATTGTTCAAGGTCTTGCCAATGATGTGGTCAAAGGAAGTCTTCTCAACCGCTTACTCAAAGAAGTTGGTCTCGGACTCATCAACGGGGGTGCACTCTCACTACTTGTTGTCTTGTTTGGAGTTGCCACGCAACAACCGACCGATGTCAGTTTGACGATCGCTTTATCGATGCTTTGTGTGATTATTGTCTCTGCGCTCATCGGCACCTTCGTGCCTATCGTGTTAAATCGAAGGGGAATCGATCCTGCAATTGCCACCGGGCCGTTTATCACCACCAGCAATGACATCTTTGGTATTTTTCTCTTTTTTTACATCGCCAAGTGGTTATTGGTTTAATCCCAAATGTCAACAGTCATGCGTGTTCTCCATCTAGACAGTAACCATGATATCCTAGCGAAAGGATTGAACAAACTCGGTTGTTCCAATGTGTTCGACTTTAAAAGTTCCAAAGAAGACATCATGGCCAGCATTGAAAACCATGATGCCATTGTTATTCGCAGTCGTTTTCCAATCGACAAAGCGTTTTTGGATACAGCTCAGCATCTTCGTTTTATTGCACGTGTGGGATCGGGTCTAGAGAATATCGATGTGGCATACGCAAAGTCTTTGGGGATTGAGATCATTTCCTCTCCCGAGGGCAATGCCAATGCAGTTGGTAACCACGCACTAGCGATGCTATTGGGACTGCTAAATAATCTTCCAAAAGGCACTCAAGATATCGCCAATGGAAACTGGGAACGAGAAGGGAATCGAGGAGAAGAACTCGACGGAAAAACAATTGGACTCATTGGCTATGGTCACACTGGCAGTCATTTTGCCAAAAAACTTCAGGGATTTGATGTCAAGGTATTGTGTCACGATATTCTTCCTAATAAAGGAGATAAAAATGCGATGCAAGTTTCCTTAGCGGTCTTACAAGCGCAAGCTGATATTGTGAGTTTACATCTCCCACAGACCCCTGAAACCAAGGCATATATCAATGTCGAATTTATCAATCAGATGGCGAAACCTTTTTGGCTGATCAACACTTCAAGAGGAAATCAGGTGGTTATCGGTGACCTATTGGAGGCAATTGAAAACAAAACGATAAAAGGAGCGGGGTTGGACGTGCTTCCCTTTGAAAAATCATCTTTTGAACAACTCGACCACAACCCCCAACTACAACAACTCATCGACAACCCGCTTGTCTTGCTCAGTCCGCACGTTGCGGGTTGGACACACCAAAGCAAAGAGCGACTTGCGCAAGTTATCGTCGATAAGGTAAAAGGACGTTTTTTTAAACGAAGTTAAAAACCGCATAACTTAACCTCAAGTTTACAAGCTAAAGCCCAGCAGTTCGTATTTTTATGCCCATGAAAAATATCCTTATTTTATGTACTGGTAATTCCTGTCGAAGTCAAATCGCCCATGGCTATTTTGCTCATTTTGGCAAGGAAAACCTAAAGGTGTATTCCGCAGGCATCGAAACGCATGGTGTCAACCCCAAGGCAATTGCGACGATGGCAGATGACGGAATCGATATCTCGGATCATACCTCAAATCATGTCGATGAGTATCTTCACATTCCCTTCGACTACATCTTGACGGTATGCAATCACGCACAAGAAAACTGCCCTTACATCCCGAGCCAAACAGCGCTTCGGATTCATCACAACTTTACAGACCCCTCTAAATTGGTCTCAGAAAACGAGGAAGAAATCAAAGCAGCATTTGCTGCAACTCGAAACGAAATCAAAAGGTTTGCTCATGCCTTTGTCGAGCAACATCAAATCGGGGTTTAGCGCATCACCAACTGCATAGTCTCTTGGGTGCGTTGCTCGAGTAATAGTTCGTGTTTACGCAGCAAGAAGTCTGCGCTTTCAGCTTGAAAATGCCGAATGGTGTAAAGCGAAACATCTGCTGTATGGTCCACTTGAAATCGGCCGCGGAGCTCGTGGAGAAGCTCCTCCATTTTGTTGAACTTATCAAAGACACAAACTGAAAAGCTAATCGCTGAATTTTGAATCAAATCGACATTCATTTTATGCTTGTGTAGCATCGCAAAAATATCACTGATGTTTTTCTCGATGATAAAGGAAAAGTCGAGTGATGACAAGCGAATCAATGCCAAGTCATTTTTGACGATAAAACAGGGGACATGTGGATCGATCGCGACCCCTTTACTCACTTTGGTTCCCTCATCATTGGGGTTGATGAACGACTTTACATAAAGTGGAATCTCTTTGCGTTGCAGTGGCTGAAGGGTTTTGGGGTGAATTACGGATGCCCCATAAAAAGCGAGCTCGATGGCTTCCTGGTAAGAAATATGATGAAGGAGTTGGGTGGATTCGAAATGACGTGGATCGGCATTGAGAACACCAGGCACATCCTTCCAAATGGTGACAGAATTTCCATTGAGACAATACGCAAAAATTGCTGCTGTATAATCAGACCCTTCACGGCCAAGCGTAGTTGTAAAATTGTTATCATCGCTTCCAATAAACCCTTGCGTGATGTACAATCGGTTTGGGCTGACTTGCTCATTGATAGCGACCTCTGTCCGCGTCCAGTCCACATTCGCATCTCGATAGCTTGCATCGGTTTGGATACATTCTCTCGCATCAAGCCAGTCGGCAGAAATCCCTTTTGAATTGAGATAATGTGTGATGATTGTCGTTGATACCAGTTCGCCTGTGCTCACAACTTGGTCATAGACAAAAGAGTAATGCGGAGACTTGTTGGTTTTCAAAAAGGTGCGCAAGTGATCAAATCGTCTTTTGACCTCATCATATACTTCGTGCTTGGGATGGTCAAATATCTCATTCATAATTCCCAAGTGGTAATCGATAACTTCGTTGAGTTGCGACTCCGTCTTCTGGGAATCTTCAAAATAGACTTCGATTAGTTTTTCGAGGGCATTGGTGGTTTTTCCCATGGCTGACACCACAATCAGGGTGTTTTCATGACCCGTTTGTTCCAGTACACGATACATATTGTGTATCCCATCAGCGTCTTTGACCGACGCTCCTCCAAATTTAAATATCCTCATCAGGGTATTGATTTATAAAATGAGAAATTTCTTTTTCGCTCATTTGCGCTGTGCGCCAATCGGACAATACTTTGGCACCTGTTTGTTCGTAAAAATCGATTGCAGGTTGGTTCCAATCCAAGACAGCCCACTCAATGCGTTTCACACGAAGGGAGGCGGCATAATGGATAAATCGTTTGTATAAGGCAAATCCAACACCTTTGCCACGATGCTGCTCTTGTACAATCAAGTCCTCAAGATGCATGGTTTTGCCTTTCCAAGTTGAATAGCGTGGGTAACCCAATGCCATTCCAATAATTTGTTTGTCTTCCTCAGCTACAAAACACACAAAAGCCGGTTGTTCGCCAAAGCCATCCCGAACAAGCTCCTCTTTGGTGAGTACTACTGCTTCGGGCTCGCACTCAAAAGTAGCAAGCTCTTGAATAAGCGATAAAATCGCTTGTGCATCCTCAACAGTCGCTTGGCGAATACAAACCTGATTTTTCATGGGCGCAAAGGTAACAATAAGCAGAATATGCCTACAAATGCAGGATGGAATCTTTTTGGGATTTGTACGTAAGCTATCGTCAGAGTTTGTATCATTGCAAAAAAATTGGGTTGAATCCATTTGGCAACTTGGGTGGTGTGCTGACAAGTGCACAAACTCAACAGCTTTACAACCACATTGAAGCGAGCGAAAAAGTCAGTATTTCGGGTCTCGCGGGCTCTTCCTATGCCTTTTTGGTCGCTGCCCTCTTTGAACAAAGTACAAAGCATCTCGTATGGGTGCTTGAAGATAAAGAAGAGGCAGCGTATATGCACAACGATCTCGAGCGATTGTTGCCAAACCATCTAGTGCTGTTTTATCCTGCTAGCTACCGTCGCCCTTATGAGATTGAAGAAGTAGATAATGCCAATGTGATGATGCGTGCTGAAGCGCTTAAACGGTGTAGTCATGCCAAACAACCAATCGTACTTGTCAGCTATCCCGATGCCTTATTTGAACAAGTCATCACAAAGCAAGAACTACAGAAAAAAACCCTGACGATCAAAGTTGGTGAAAGTCTAGGTCGAGACCTTGTCAATGAGGCCTTGTTCGAATACGATTTTCAAAGAGTTGATTTTGTGTCCCAACCTGGTGAGTTTTCGGTCCGTGGTGGGATTATCGATATCTTTTCTTTCGACAAAGATGAGCCCTATCGCATCGAATTTTTTGGGGATGAAATCGATCGAATCAATTGCTTTGATATAGAAACCCAACTATCTACTAAGTCGCTGCAAGCCGTGGATGTTGTAGCTCATTTGGAACACAAATTACAAAGTGAAGAACGCCAACCCCTTTGGTCATTTTTACACGAATCAACTACCTATCTACTTCCGCGTATTTCAGATGTTTGCTCTGTTTTGGACAAGCTCTATGAAAAATCAATTGAAGCGCACGCCACCTTGGAAAGCCCAATAGCGCACGCCAAACCCGAAGATCTGTTTGTGCGCGGTCTAGATTTTGAAAAAGCATTTGTCAATCGAACCACCGTCCATTTTGGAGGTGAAAAAATGTCAAACCACATTGCTTTTGACTGTCAGCCACAACCGAGCTTTCATCGGAATTTTGAACAAATTATTGAGCACCTGACCGAAAACCAATCGCAAGGCATTCGCAATCATATTTTTTGTAGTTCACAACCGCAAGCAGACCGTTTTCTTCGAATTGCTGATGAGTTGGCATCCGAAAATTTATTTGACATTCATATTATGCCTCTCTACCGCGGATTTATCGATAGGCAAAACCAAGTGGCTTGCTACACTGACCATCAGTTTTTTGAGCGTCATCATAAGTTCAGACTCAAAAATGGCTATGCCAAAAAACAAGCGATTAGTCTTAAAGCGTTTAATCAACTTAGCGTTGGGGATTATGTGACCCATATCGATCATGGGGTTGGTCGGTTTGGTGGACTCCAGCGAATCGAAGTTGAAGGAAAACAACAAGAAGCGATTAAATTGATCTATGGGGAACGCGATATTCTCTATGTCAGCATTCATTCTCTTCATAAAATCTCTAAGTACTCAGGGAAGGATGGTGCCGTACCCAAAATCTATAAACTTGGGTCAGCAGCGTGGAAAAAGCTCAAAACAAAAACCAAAAAGCGGGTTAAAGAGATTGCTTTTGACCTCATTCAGGTCTATGCCAAGCGCAAACTCAAAAAGGGCTTTCAGTACCACTCGGACAGCTATTTACAGCATGAGCTGGAGGCCTCTTTTGTATATGAAGATACCCCCGATCAACGAAGTGCAACAGAAGCAGTGAAACAAGATATGGAAAGCGAACAACCCATGGATCGACTGGTCTGTGGCGATGTTGGTTTTGGGAAAACCGAAGTGGCAATCCGTGCTGCCTTTAAGGCCGTGGACAACGGCAAGCAAGTCGCTATTCTTGTTCCCACAACGATCCTTGCCTTTCAGCATCACAACACCTTTTCAAAGCGATTACACGATTTTCCCGTGCAAATCAATTATCTCAACCGCTTTCGGTCGGCCAAAGACAGAAAGGAAATTCTCAATGGGCTGGACGACGGCTCAATCGATATTGTTATCGGAACACACCAACTGGTCAATAAGAGTACTCGCTTTAAAAATCTCGGATTGCTTATCGTAGATGAAGAGCAAAAATTCGGTGTGGGGGTTAAGGAGAAACTCCGAGCGTTAAAAAACAATGTGGATGTGCTTACCCTTACGGCTACACCAATTCCTCGTACTCTTCAATTTAGCTTGATGGCAGCCCGTGACTTATCAATCATCAATACGCCCCCGCCGAACAGACACCCAATAGACAGTCAGGTTGTTGGATTTAGTGAACCCTTGATCCGCGACGCCATCATCTATGAATTGCAGCGTGGAGGACAAGTCTTTTTTGTGCACAATCGCGTTGAGAATTTAGCTGAGTTTACAGGCATGTTACAACGTCTGGTTCCCGATGCCAAAGTCACAAGCATTCACGGTCAAATGGACGGCTCATCTATTGAGAGTCGAATGCGGAATTTTATCGAAGGAAAGATCGATATCCTCGTCGCAACAACCATCATCGAGAATGGGCTTGATGTGCCAAACGCCAATACCATATTCATCAACAATGCGCACCAATTTGGGCTCAGTGATCTTCACCAGATGCGCGGCCGTGTCGGAAGAAGCAATAAAAAGGCCTTTTGTTATTTTCTGTCTGCACCTTTGTCCACCTTGACCGATGAGGCACGAAAACGAATGCGAGCACTTGCCGAGCATACCGCTCTGGGTTCTGGCTTTCAAATCGCTATGCGTGATTTGGAAATTCGTGGAGCAGGCGATCTGCTTGGGGGAGAACAAAGTGGGTTTATCAATGATATCGGTTTTGACACCTATCAGAAAATCTTAAAAGAGGCGATTGAAGAGTTAAAAATCGAGCATTTTCAAGAACTCTATCCCGATCATGAGCCAACCCAAAAAGAGATCCAAATCGATACTGATCTTGAAATTCTTTTCCCAGATACCTACATCAACAACGTACAGGAACGATTGAGTTGTTACCAAAGTTTAAACGAAGTGACCAATCAATCCGCACTTGACCAATTGGTCGTTGAACTCAAAGATCGATTTGGTCCTTTACCCACTACTTCACAAGCACTGATCCTAAGTGTTCAGCTGAAATGGATAGCCACTGAATTGCACTTTGAAAAAGTTGTTTTGAAAAAAAACAAACTCATCTGTTATTTTGATACCACAAGCACTGACAACTTTTTTCAGTCAGATGATTTTAGTCAGATGATGAGGCAACTACAATCTCATTCGAAAAAGGGAATTTTGAAAGAGCGAAAACAAGGGGAAAACACCCGGTTGTTGCTTTCTTTTGAAGAGGTAAAAACGATTGAAGAAGCGCTGCGTTGCTTGGCAGAGTTACAACCTACAACTGCTTGAGATCCTTGATAATCCGAAAGGCCTTATCGACTTGCTCCTCGTTGACCAAAATGGTGAACTCATTCGAGGTCGAAATAACCTCATAAATGTTGATTCCCTCCCATGAAAGGCGTTGGAAAACAAAATAATAGATCCCCGGTACAGACACATTCTCAATTGGTAACTTTACCGAAATCGAAGACAATTCCATTTCTTTATGAATACAAGTCTCATTGGAAAAACAACTTTCAACCAACTCCGTAAGATTGCCGCTAACAACAACATTACACTCGTTGACTCCCCTTGAAGAGGTATAAAAATTGTCTTTATCGCCAGAAATCTCAGCCATCAATTTTGCTTGAGAAGTCAAAAGCGTGGGTGAAGTTTTAAAATTGTAGTCGATTAGAGACGAGCGAACCGTGATATCTCCAATATTGCGTAAAGTGCGTACAATTTTGAGAGAGGAGCGAAATTCAAAATCAGAAGAAAGGCGTTTGAGCGCCATCACAATCGCACCATTTCGTACGTCTTTGTTCATCACACTCGTGATGTCCTTGTTCATCATACGAGCCAAGGAAGTCAGATTGATGATTCCCTGCGTGAGCGCACTGACCAAAAAGGGTTTGCTTTTGATATAATCTTCAACAGCCGAAGAAATTGTTTTCATATGTGTACGTAAATCCATCGCAAAAATAGTAAATAATTAAACAATTTGTTATAAATAACACATTTAAAGAAAGGGGTAGAAGGCATTTTCGATAATTTGAATATCGATTTTGGGTTGTTTTCCCACAATACTTACAATATCGAACCTGACATGAACGTCTAAGCCATTGAAATTGACATAGTGATTCGCTGCTGTGATGAGGGATCGTTGTTGTTTTTTGGAAACAAAAGATTGTGGATCTCCAAAGTAGGTATTGCTACGCCATTTGACCTCTACGATTGCGAGTGTATCGCCCTTTTGGGCAATGATGTCCACTTCTGCCCTGCCAAATCGATAATTGCGTTTTATGATGGTAAACCCTTGTTTTTGGTAGCTTTCTGCTGCTAAGTCTTCGCCTTTTCGGCCACGAATGGTTGTGTTCATTGGGGTTAATTTGAATTTGAAGATATAAAAAATCAATGAGAGGGGAGATTATTGTTTATTTTTGCGATCAGTAGAGATACCTTCATGTCAAAAAACCGCTACACGATTACCGCAGCACTTCCTTACACCAATGGCCCGATACATATCGGACATCTCGCTGGTGTTTATGTTCCAGCAGACATTTATGCCCGTTACCTGCGCATGAAAGGAGAGGATGTGTTTTTTGTCTGTGGAAGTGATGAGCACGGAGTGGCGATTTCCATTCGAGCAAAAAGAGAGGGGAAATCTCCAAAAGAACTCATTGATCACTATCACAATATGATCAAGTCGTCTTTTGATGACTTTGGCATTTCTTTTGACCACTACGGAAGAACCTCTGACCCCATCCATCATCAAACTGCCAGTGATTTTTTTAAAACCCTTTACGATAACGACGACTTTATTGAAGAAACCACAGAACAACTCTACGACGAGGAAGCCGAACAGTTTTTGGCAGATCGATTTGTTGTGGGTAATTGTCCTCATTGCGGCCATGAAGAGGCCTATGGCGATCAATGTGAATCCTGTGGGCGCTCGCTCAATGCGACTGACCTGATCAATCCAACCTCCACGCTCTCTGGCAGTGTTCCCGTGACCAAAGCAACCAAACATTGGTTTTTACCTTTGGATCGATACCAGACCTTTTTGGAAGATTGGATCCTAAAAGGACACGCTGATGACTGGAAACCCAACGTCTATGGGCAAGTCAAATCCTGGCTCGACGATGGACTCAAAGCACGAGCAGTAACACGAGATCTCGATTGGGGGATTCCTGTTCCTGTGCCAGGTGGTGAAAACAAAGTCCTCTATGTTTGGTTTGATGCGCCGATCGGATACATCTCTGCAACCAAAGAATGGGCTGAGAAAAACAACACAGACTGGGAACCTTACTGGAAAGATAAAAATACCAAACTCATCCACTTTATCGGAAAAGACAATATCGTGTTTCA
>CAXRDL010000030.1:0-15953 GCA_964229535.1 Flavobacteriaceae bacterium
GCTTGAGTATCTCCCCAAAATGTCAATGATCTACTTTAGTTGAGCCGATGGAGGGACTCGAACCCACGACCTGCTGATTACAAATCAGCTGCTCTAGCCAGCTGAGCTACATCGGCAACTACCGCTTGAAAGCGGTTTGCAAATGTATCTAATTATTTTTTTTTATTCAAAGCATTTTTGAATCAAAAGTTGTTTACGAAATCCGCGCTTTTTCTTTTCGCCGTTTCAACATGCGTTCGGCAGTTGAGGCAGCCATGTCGAGAGATTTTTCAAACGATTCGCTTTTTTTGCCAACGACCACATCATCACCAGGGATATTTACACGCAGTTCGACGGATTTGTTGGTCTGGCTCGATTGGTTGTCGAGGTTTAAATACAAGTCAACACTCACGATACGGTTGTAGTACAGGCTGAGCTTTGACAACCGTTTGTCAATATACTTTTGTAGGTTGGAATTCATTGAAAAGTGAACGGTTTGAATATTTATTTTCATGACGCTATTGTTTATGCCCTGCGGCTAGGCGCGTGGATGGGCGGTTAGATAATCCTGTTTCATTTTGGGGAGTTGCACTTTGGCATAGATTTGAGTCGAAGACAAACTTTTATGTCCCAAAATTTCTTTAATACTATTGATGTCTGCACCGCGATTGAGCAAATGCGTTGCAAAGGTGTGTCGCAATACATGCGGGCTGACTTTCTCTTTGGTGGATACTTTGGATAGGTAGGCTGTCACACATTTATAGATATGCGATGGATTGAGCTCCTTTCCTTTCCGATTGACAAACAACCACTTGGATCCTTTGGCTTTTTCAATTTGATTTCGATGAGCTAAATAGCCATCCATTTGTGATATGACCTTTGGCAACAATGGAATGATCCGGGTTTTGTTTCGCTTTCCCACGACTTGCAATTGTCGTTTGTTTCGATCAATCGCATTCAAGGTCAGCGAAAGTAACTCTGCACGTCGCATTCCAGTTGTGTACAAAAGCTCAAGAATCAACGCATCGCGGGCCCCTTCAAAATGACTGTGGTCATACATCTCAATCACTGCACGAAACTCTTTTTCAGTCAAAGGCACCACCAATTTTGGTGTCGTTTTCAGCTGACGGTGAAATTGCATTGGTGACTGATCGATCTCACCAATTTTTTGTAAAAACCGAAAGTAACTTTTTAAAGCAGAACATTTTCTGTTGATGCTTTGGCTCTTCAAACCCGTGGATGATAAATGCACAATCCATTCCCGAATGATGGGATATTCAACTTGCGCCAAGGTTGTCAGTTGGTAGTGCGATTTACAATAGGCAGCAAAGCCATCAAGGTCTTTTCGGTATGCGTTTAGGGTATGTGGAGAAAATCGTTTCTCCAATCTGATGTAGTCGTTAAAAGCTGATAAGGACATAGACAAAACTAAGACACCGAACACAAGTTAGTAAAAACTCATGTTCGGTGCAATAATTTTGTTCCTTAATTGGAGGTTTAGATTTCCTCTTTGTCGCGAAGTTTTTGGATGTACTGCGCTTTTTGAACCACAGCACGACGTGCGACAGAAGGTTTGGTAAACGTTTTGCGTTCACGCAATTGTCGCATTGCGCCTGTACGATCAAATTTTCTTTTGAAACGCTTGAGCGCTCGATCGATATTTTCTCCGTCTTTAATTGGTATAATTAACATAAACTACGACCTCCTTCCTTTAGTATTGGCTGCAAATATAAGTTTAATTTGCAAGTCGGCAACGGTTTATTTTAAAATTTGCTTAGCAATCACAACTTTCTGAATTTCAGAAGTGCCTTCTCCAATTGTACAGAGCTTCGCATCGCGGTAAAATTTCTCGACAGGAAATTCTTTGGAATAACCATATCCGCCAAAAATTTGTACCGCTTCATTGGCGATATGCACACAGGCCTCGGAAGCATACAATTTACACATGGCGCTTTGTTTGGTCATCTTTTTGCCTTCGTTGATCATTTGACTTGCTTGTTGGGTGAGCAACTCTGCTGCTTCTATTTGTGTCGCCATATCCGCAAGCTTAAAGGATATCCCTTGAAAGCTACTGATTGGCTTTCCAAACTGAATACGTTCTTTTGAATATTGAAGTGCCGCTTCGTAGGCACCCCGAGCAATTCCCAAAGACAATGCAGCAATTGAAATCCGACCTCCGTCCAAAATTTTCATCGACTGGATAAATCCTTCTCCAACTTCGCCTAAACGATTTTCGTCTGGAATGCGACATTGATCAAAAATGAGTTCAGCAGTTTCGGAAGCCCGCATACCAAGTTTATCCTCTTTTTTTCCAGATGAAAATCCAGGTGTTCCACGCTCAATCACAAAGGCAGTCATTCCATGACTGTCCCCTTTTTCGCCTGTTCTAAAAATCACAACAGCCACATCTGATGAAATGCCGTGTGTGATAAAATTCTTTGTTCCGTTCAAGATCCAATGATCTCCGTCTTGAACAGCAGTTGAGTTCATCCCACCTGCATCGGAACCCGTATTGTGCTCCGTCAAACCCCAAGCACCAATCCATTCACCAGAAGCTAACTTAGGCAACCAACGGGATTTCTGAGACGATGAACCAAATTTTAAAATATGATTGGTACACAATGAATTGTGGGCTGCGATCGACAAGCCGATAGAAGGATCGACTTTCGAAATTTCTTGTACGACAGCAACATATTCAAGATAGCCAAAACCCGAACCGCCATATTCTTCAGGAACAAGCATTCCGAGGAAACCATAAGAACCCGCTTGTTTCATCACATCGACAGGGAAGTGCTGCGCTTCATCCCAATTCATCACGTTTGGTTTGATAAACTGATGAGCAAAATCTCGAGCAGAGTCTGCAACAAGTTGTTTTGTTTCTGTAGCCGTTTCAATCATATCGTAGGAAGCAATATCCATATTCATTTCAGCAATTTTTTTATTTCAAATATAAGGCAATTCTAGCAATGCGTTTCGAATCGAGTTCAAATTTATCTGCAATCGAATTCCAACTGATTTTTTCCTCATGAAAAGTTCGATATGCCACAATGCGACTTGCCAAACTGGGACTTATATAGGGGGTTTTTACCAACTCAGAAATCGTGGCTGTGTTGATATCAATCGAATGATTGGGTACAGAATCCAACGAAAATAACTCCCAAAGATTTGTCAAGGTTGACCTGTCAATCCCCCAAATATCTTGCAGCTGATCTCTGACCAAAAAGCCATTGAGTTCTTGTCGAGAAGACAGTATCCTAGCGGCCAATACAGGTCCGATTCCATAGACAGCTTGCAAGTCTTCCGTTGTGGCAGCATTGAGTTGTTTTTTGTGCCTTTTCGTTCTTTTTTCTTGATGCTCGGTTTGCCATTTGGGAAATCGAAGGAGTGGCTTGATTTCTTGCCATTTTTGGTTTCCTATGCCCGCAAATTCTTTAAACTCCTGGGCAGTTTGAAAATAGCTTTCTTGAGCAACACGAGATTGAATGGTATCCACTAATGACTTTGGTAAATCCAAGCGATAGGCATGCCATACTGAAAGTCGATTGGGGTTAAAAGGATAGATGGTGTCTTTCTTAAACGATTGCTGCCGTATGGAGTCTCGCTTGGTGATAAGATCATCCGGCAAGGGACGTAAAAGTGTTATGTCGTGTTGTTCTTGATTTACAAAAAATAGCAAAAGATGACCAACAACAAATACCAATGCTAAAAAAAGTAACCCACGTCTTTGTGGACGTGTCCATTGCGAAAATTGGGGCATACTGTATTGATCTTACTGTTTAAGCTCGCACAGCTTTTAAATATCTTTGCAATTCTTCTTTGACCTTTGGGTACAAGAAGAACAGACCAATCATATTTGGAAAAACAAGTGCCAGAATCATGGCATCTGAAAAAGTCCAAACCGCAGACATGTCTCCAGCTGCACCAATAACAATAAACAATAGGAATAAAATTTTGTAGGTGTAGTCTGATATTTTACTTTTTCCGAATACAAACATCCAAGATTGCAAACCATAGTACGACCACGAAATCATCGTTGATATCGCAAATAAAACGACCGCAATTGTTAAAAAGGGTCCTGAAAATGAAATATAATTCGCAAAGGCAGCCGCTGTAATCGCAGCACCTTCAGCAGCTACGCCGTCGATCATCACGATGCCGTTTTCTCCGCCATAATTAAATATGGTTTGATCTCCATTAAAGATAATAATAACCAAGGCTGTCATGGTACAAATGACAACCGTATCGATAAAGGGTTCAAGCAAAGCAACCAGTCCTTCCGAAGCAGCATATTTGGTTTTTACTGCTGAGTGCGCAATGGATGCAGAACCAGCACCCGCCTCATTGGAAAACGCTGCTCTTCGAAAACCGGTGATCAATACCCCCAACAGACCTCCTAAACCTGCTTGTGGGTTGAATGCCTGTGTGAAAATCATGGCAAAAGCATCATCTACAAATGAAAAGTTTGTGAAGATTATGTACAGACAAGCTCCAACATATAAAAGCGCCATAAGAGGCACTATTTTTTCAGTCACGGATGCGATTCGTTTGATTCCTCCAATGATGATAATCCCAACAAAAATCATCATCACTACTCCGATAATCGTCCGTGCGCTCCCACCTTCCATTCCAAATGAGCTCACCAACTGCATGGCTGCTTGGTTAGACTGAGCGGCATTTCCACCTCCAAATGATGCACCAATACAAAGCAGGGCGAAGATGACAGCAAGAAAACGACCCATACGCGCAAATCCTCTTTCTTTGAGCCCTTTTGTCAGATAATACATTGGACCTCCATAAACCGTTCCATCTTTTCCAACATCACGGTATTTGACTCCAAGCGTACATTCGACAAACTTGGTGGACATCCCGATTAGCCCACATAGAATCATCCAAAATGTCGCACCAGGTCCGCCAATGGCAATGGCCAAAGCAACCCCAGCGATATTTCCATTACCGACCGTTCCAGAAACAGCCGTGGCAAGTGCCTGAAAATGACTCACCTCTCCGTCTTTACTTTCATCTTTAATCGTGTCGACAGCATCGCCATCAACCACATTGACTGCTGCTTTTTGATCGACCTCGTGGTGATCGACATGATCGAATTTTCCGCGAACGACGTTAATCGCCAAAGGGAAGCGACGCAGGTTGATAAACCCAAAATAAATTGTAAAAAACAAAGCTCCCCCAACAAGTAGGAAAATAATCGTCGGGATGGATGTTCCAGGGAAATTGTGTAAAACAACCGCACCCCACCAATCTGCAATTGGGGTAAACGCCTCATTGATGCGGTCGTCGAGACCACGTTCTTGGGCAAAAGAAAGGGATGAGAAAAATAGTGCTATGGCTGTAAAAATAAATCGTTTCATATAGGAAAGTTAAAGGTCAAAAACTGAGGTTCGTTTGGCATAGACTAGGTCTTTGAGTCGTAGCCAAAAGGCAAGGATTAGATAAACCGCAAAGCCAATCCCCAAGGAAAAAAAGCTGATATAAATAAAAAATAGGCGGACTGGTCTGGCACGCATTCCTAAACGATCTGCTAGACGTGAACAGACTTCAAATCCATGTCGTTCCAGTTGGTGACGAATGCGATGTGCTACCCTCATGCTTACAAATATATCAAGTTTGAATAAACTCTTGCCCAAATGAGCAGGAAAGGCACTTTTTTTGATCGCAGTACGCATTCTTAAGTTCGAGCAAGGCCTGACTGTCAAGCGCCGATGCAGCGCTGACTCCCAAAGAAGAAAATGCGCGTATGGTACTATTCGACTCTGCCTGAATCGAGCTCGCCCACGAAATGAGATCATCTGTTTTGTTGATCCCATGCGCTTTGTAGTAGCAAAACAAAAATGGAATCAAGGTGTTGATAATCAACAAATCAAGAAATGATTTGCTCAATCCTTTGTTTCGTTTTGTGTGCTCTTTACCAAATACATGATGGGTTGACCAATAGTCCGATGTGGATACATAAAATACCTCCTCAACATTTTTTTGTGGTTCTCCCTCGACAATCTTGTTCAATAGCTGTGAATGAAGAACATAAAGCTGTGCCAATTGAGACAAACGAATGGTAGGGAAACCACTAGGGCGCATTCTAAAAAATTTGACTTTCTCATTGACACCATTCAATTGAAGTTTGTGCTGTGCATAGCGATATTTTTTTTGAAGTTTCTCCAAGTAGGCATCGTCTATTTCAGCTTTCAACATCTCTGCTTGACCAAACAGCAAAGCTTCCAATTCCTCATGGTCTTGGGTGTTCCGAATGACAGAAAAAGGAATGGATTGCGCAATCGCTGCAAACGCTAAGCCATTGACAGAAAGTCCAAATCCTTTGGCTAGGGCAATAAACAACACATTTTCCCAGTCGTTGGCAGTTTGATCGAGCCATTGCTGAAACACTTTGGTTTTTTGAGCCAGTCGTTCAACATAAAGACGATCAAAAAAAGCCATTTGTTTAAATCGGTCGATGTGTTTGATTCGATCAGCACAGGGGATCCAAAGATCAGAAGTTGATAGTTCCTGGTAGCGATGTATGAGTGTCTTGTCAACAAAATCACGCAAAACTACGGTAGCCAATGGGTGATCATCCGAAGTAAAAACAGGCATATCCTCCTCCCAAACCACATGAAGAATAACATTGTCATAGGCCTTATCGATATGGTGATTGTGAGCGTACCAGTCTGAACTTTTGATGTGCATTTCCACATGCCCCGCCCAAGTCATCTTATCCAATTGGAGTTGCGCAAATAAAAAATCAGGACCACTATTGGGATTACGCTGCCCAGTTCGTACGACAACCAGATCCCGCTGATCGGTCGTTGTCATTGGTTTGTTTGTCAGCTGTTGTTGCCAAAGGTAGTACAGTAGTTTTTCATTCATCACATTTGGGGCGTGCCTCTAGTCTATCACTTCACCTTCCCACTCCAAAATTCCTCCGAGTAAATTATAGGTTTCGTTGAATCCCAAGTCACGCATCAATTGTACGGCTTGCGCGCTTCTCGCTCCCGATCGACAATACACATAGTACGATTTGTTCTTGTCCAAGTTGTTGATTTCGTCGACAAAGCCAGGACCCATTCGCAGATCGATGTTTTTTGCGTTGGGAATGTATCCGCTTTCAAATTCTTCTTCTGTGCGTACATCCAATACAACTGCTTCGGGTTGCTCGGTTAAGGCTTGAGCCCATTCATTTTGAGATAGATCTGACATGCTATTTTGTTTTGGCCGAAGATACATACAGCCAGTTAATAATAAAACAATAAACAAATAGTTTTTCCACATTCATTAAATGTATAAAAATTTGGTGAATTAAAAATAAACACTACATTTGTACCTACAACATTTGTAAATACAAATTAATATGTTAGCAAGATCATTGGTCGTTGAAAGTATGCGTTTGGGCCAATTTATGAGTGATGAAATCAGTTGTGCTTTACACCCTTATAGATTGAGTATTCAGCAGTTTAATGTGTTGCGGATTTTGCGGGGCTGTCAGGAAAAACCAGCATCGCTGCAATACATCACCTCTCGAATGATTCACAAAACGAGTAATACAACACGCATTGTGGATCGATTATTGGAGAAAAAACTGGTCAATCGGAAACCCTGTGCTGAAAACCGAAGAATGGTTGAAATCAACATCACCCAAGTGGGGCTTAAACTCCTGACCACCATTGATCCTGTGATTGATAAAAAAGAAAATGAAGTCGCAAGCAGACTGTCCAAAAAAGAACTGACAACCCTGCTAGACTACTATAAAAAACTATTCGTTACTCTTTAATCTAAATTCAATTCTATTATGAAAATTAAATCTAATTATTTACTTACACTACTGTTGGTAACAACATTTGCTTTTGCCAGCATCACTCCAATCCCGATCACTTCGTCAACGATTCTATGGAAAGGATATAAAGTGACCGGAGAACACTACGGAACCATTGACCTAGCCACGGGTTCTCTAGAATTTGAAGATGGTCAACTTATTGGTGGGCAATTTGAAGTGAATATGACCACAATTACAGTTACTGATCTAGAAGGGAAATCAAAAAAGAGTTTGGAAGGACATCTCAAATCTGATGACTTTTTTGGCGTTGAACAGTTTCCAACAGCCACGATGGTTATCACAAATGTTGAAAAAAATGACACTGGTTATGCCGTTACGGGGGACTTTACCATCAAAGGGTCAACTCATCCTGTTCGTTTCCCAATGACCGTTGAAGAAAATTCAGCCAAGGCTGAAGTCAAAATTGATCGCGCCAAATACAATGTAAGATATGGCTCGAATAGCTTTTTTGACAATTTGGGAAACAAGGCAATCTACGATGAATTTGATCTCTCAATAACTTTACAATTTTAAAACTATGAAAATCGATCGTCCAAAATGCGGATGTGGAAACACACAAAACCCCGATGGGTATTGTGATGGATCGCACAACAATAAATAATTTTTCATTTGAGTTGTCTAGTTGATACTTGATTTATATATTTGACTCGCAAATGAAAAATATCAATACTTGGTGGTTTGCATGTAACGCACAGTCGTGAGACACACCTCGTATATACATACCAAAGGGCTTGTCATCACGACAGGCCTTTTTTTATTGTGAAACCTATGAAGTACACACTACAGACACATCATCGCAAATTGCTCGTCGATACCATAACGCCTGTCAATATGTATTTGAAAGTCAGAGACAATTTCCCAAACAGTATTCTTTTGGAAAGCTCGGACTATGGAGTCAACGATAACAGTGTGGCCTATATCTGTTTTAATCCCATTGCGGATATCAAGCTCCAAAATCAGATGTTGTCCATGAGCTATCCCGATGGGAAATCCAAACAAATCCAACTGGCAGATAACGAGCGAGTGGCCAAGTATTGCAGTGATTTTGCCAAGCAGTTTGCAGGAAATTTTAAATCCGAAAGATTTGTATCCAACGGCTTGTTTGGCTTTACCTCCTACGATGCTGTCCAGCATTTTGAAGACATTCAGTTTTCGGAAAAAGAAGAAGATGTTCATATTCCGCAACTGTATTATGCGCTTTTTCAAAACGTCATTGCCATCAATGTCTTCAACAATGAAGCACATCTCTATGCACATTGTTATCAAGCCGATAGCAATCTAGATGAGGTTGTTGCCGTTTTACTAGCACCAAACCCCACAACACATTCTTTTTCACGTCAAGGTGAATCTCAATCCAATTTGACAGATGATGAGTTTGTCGAGCTTGTCAAAAAGGGAATTCATCATTGCTATCGCGGGGATGTATTTCAAATTGTGTTGTCACGACGCTTTTCCCAACCATTTGCTGGGGATGACTTCACCCTATATCGTGTTCTAAGGTCGGTAAACCCCTCCCCTTATTTATTTTATTTTGATTTTGGGGATTATCAAATTTTTGGTAGTTCGCCAGAAGCCCAATTGGTTGTCAAAGGAGGAAAAGCAGAGATTCACCCGATTGCGGGTACCTTTCGTAGAACGGGGAACGACAAGCAAGATGCCGAGCGTGCCAAGGAGCTTGCAAAAGACCAAAAAGAAAATAGCGAGCATGTGATGCTCGTCGATTTGGCAAGAAACGATCTCAGTCGAAATGGCAATCAAGTGAAGGTTGAAAAAAACAGAGAAATTCAATTCTATTCCCACGTCATTCACCTTGTATCAAAGGTTACGGCAATGAAAAAAGAAAACCGAGACACCATGGAAATTGTGGCTGACACCTTCCCTGCTGGAACGCTGAGTGGAGCACCTAAACATCGAGCGATGCAGCTCATCGATGAATACGAAAATCGAAGTCGTGCTTTTTATGGAGGTGCAATCGGATTTATGGACTTTGACGGCAATTACAATCATGCCATTATCATTCGTTCTTTTTTGAGCAAAAACAATGTGTTGCACTATCAAGCTGGCGCTGGGGTGGTGTCGGAGTCCAATCCCGAAAATGAATTACAAGAAGTCTATAACAAACTGGGGGCTCTCAATAAGGCCCTAGAAAAAGCTGAAAAACTATAATTATGCACATACTTGTCATTGATAATTACGATTCCTTTACCTACAATTTGGTGCATTATCTCGAAGACCTCGATTGTACGGTAACCGTAAAGCGAAACGACCAACTGACGATCGAAGAGGTGGCGGATTATGATAAAATCGTATTGTCTCCTGGCCCTGGGATCCCCGACGAAGCGGGACTGTTAAAACCCATCATCTCCGCCTATGCCAAAACAAAGCCCATTTTGGGAGTTTGTTTAGGGCATCAAGCTATTGGTGAGGTTTTTGGTGGCACCCTGACCAACCTCGACAAGGTCTATCATGGCGTAGCAACCCCCATTCAAGTTCTTATCGATGACCCACTTTTTGCTGGCTTGGGCAAGCAATTTGAAGTTGGACGTTATCACTCTTGGGTGGTCGAAAAGCCCTTGCCTGATGAGCTTGTCATTTTGGCAGAGGAAGGCCATGGGCAAGTGATGGCGATAAAACATAAGGAGTACGACATTTATGGCGTTCAATTTCACCCCGAGTCCATTTTAAGCCCAGAGGGAAAGCAATTGTTGAACAACTGGTTAAAAATGTAAAATGAAAGCGATATTAGAAAAACGAATCCAGAATCAAAGCTTAACAAAAGACGAGGCCAAAAACACCTTGCTTGACATTGGGCAAGGGAAATGCAATTCGCATCAAGTGGCAGCATTTTTAACTACCTACATGATGCGCCCGATTACGGTCGACGAGCTTTCTGGTTTTCGTGCTGCTCTCCTAGACCTTTGTATTGCCATTGACTTGTCGGACTATGACCCCATCGACCTATGTGGCACCGGCGGAGACGGAAAAGACACCTTTAATATCTCTACCCTTGCCTCTTTTGTGACGGCTGGTGCTGGAGTCGCTGTAGCAAAACACGGAAACTACGGTGTTTCTTCTTCCTGTGGATCGAGTAATGTGATGGAATACTTGGGTATTCGATTTTCGAATGAACAAGACTTTTTGCAAAACTGCATTGAAAAGGCAGGGATTTGTATTCTTCATGCACCTTTATTTCACCCCGCCATGAAACATGTTGCACCCATTCGACGCGATCTCGGATTGAAAACCTTTTTTAATATGCTCGGACCACTCGTGAATCCGTCTAAGCCCAACAAACAAATGGTGGGCGTATTTAACCTAGAACTTCAACGGATTTATCGCTATGTCTTGGAAGAGACCAACCAACAATACAGTATACTCCATGCCCTAGACGGCTATGATGAAATCTCCCTCACAGGCGATACAAAAGTGGTGTCTAACAATGGAACTGCCACGATCAACGCGGCTAGCTTTGGCTTGGAAAAACTGGAATCTTCACAAATTGGGGGTGGTGACTCGGTAGATGCTGCTGCTGCTATTTTTATGGGTGTGTTGGAAGGCAAAAGCACAGAAGCACAAAAACAAGTGGTTTGTGCCAACGCTGGTATTGCCATCGCCACTGCCAAAGCATGTAGTAGTCAAAAGGGCTATGCCCATGCCGTAAAATCGATCGAATCGGGCAAAGCACTTCAAGCACTGCAAACCCTTCAACAACTCAGCGCAAAATGAACATCCTTCAAGAGATTGTAAACGATATTCAAAAGGACTTGGTGCTTAAAAAGCAAATTGTTCCAATTGACCGTCTTGAGTCCAGTCCGCTATTTGAACGGCAGACCAACTCTCTCCGTCAACGTATCGTTGAAACCGAAGGAATCATCGCAGAACACAAACGTCGATCTCCCTCTAAGCCAAACATCAATTTTGGTCTTCGACTGGCCGATGTCGCACAGGGCTATGCATCAGCAGGTGTGGCTGGAATGTCAGTGCTGACCAATAACCAGTATTTTGGTGGTTCGCTCGAAGACTTACTTCTCGCACGACAGGCCTGCGAACTTCCCCTATTGCGAAAAGAATTTATGGTCGATGAATACCAAGTTTTGGAAGCCAAGGCCAATGGAGCGGATGCGATTTTACTAATCGCGGCTTGTTTAGAAAGACAAGACATTCAAACCCTTTCAGCACTTGCGCAGCAGCTCGGAATGGAAGTTTTATTGGAGGTTCACAATGCAGATGAATTGGAAAAATCCATCATGCCATCTATCGATATGATCGGGGTAAACAACAGAGACCTCACAAGTTTTCGTGTCAGTCTGGAAACAAGTAAATCCTTGGTCGATCAAATCCCTACCGAATTTGTCAAATTGTCGGAGAGTGGACTCTCCTCACCAGAGAGTGTTCTCGAACTGCGTGATTGTGGATACCAAGGATTTTTAATGGGGGAACACTTTATGAAAACTGATGACCCTGGGATATCTGCACAACACTTTATCAAATCACTCAGCAAATGAAACTCAAAGTTTGTGGCATGCGGGAAACGAAAAATATAACGGCTTTGGCGAGTCTCCAGCCCGATTATATGGGTTTTATCTTTTGGGAACCTTCCAAGCGATATTGTGCGACGATTCCGTCTGATATTCCCAAAGCCATCAAAAAAGTAGGGGTATTTGTCGACGAAACAACAGAGCAGATCAAAGCAAAAGTTAAAATATTTGGACTTGATGCCGTTCAACTCCACGGCGACGAAAGCCCGCGCCAATGCGCTGCCTTATTGAACTTATGCGAAGTGATTAAGGCCTTTCGGATTGGCCCTGATTTTGATTTTAAACAACTTGCTCCCTATCAAGACCATTGCACCTATTTTTTGTTTGACACCCAAGGTCCACTCCCTGGGGGGAATGGCACTGCTTTTGACTGGGAACTCCTGATGGGCTATTCATTAGATACGCCTTTTTTTCTCAGCGGAGGCATCGGTCTAGGTCATGTGGATGCAATTACCGAAATTCGCAAACGCAATCTACCAATTTATGCATTGGACGTAAACAGTCAGTTTGAAAGTGAGCCAGGAGTAAAAAAAATTGAAAAGATTAAAGAATTTAAACAACGTGTGCAGCTATGAGTTATCATGTGAATGAAAAAGGGTATTATGGAGATTTCGGAGGGGCATACATTCCCGAAATGCTCTATCCCAATGTAGAGGAATTGAGACAAAATTATTTAGAAATTACAGCACAAGCGGATTTCAAATCTGAATTTGACCAGCTCCTCCGCGACTATGTCGGTCGGCCAACTCCCCTCTACTATGCTTCTCGACTATCGGAAAAATACAACACCAAAATCTATCTCAAGCGAGAAGACCTTTGTCATACGGGAGCGCACAAAATCAACAATACCATCGGTCAAATCTTGGTCGCAAAACGATTGGGAAAAAATCGCATCATTGCGGAAACTGGTGCAGGACAACATGGGGTTGCCACGGCGACGGTCTGTGCGCTTATGGGAATTCAATGCGTTGTGTATATGGGGGAACTGGACATCAAACGCCAAGCACCAAATGTAGCACGTATGAAAATGCTCGGTGCAGAAGTACGCGCTGCACAATCGGGCAGTAAGACACTCAAGGATGCAACCAACGAAGCCATCCGCGATTGGATCAACAATCCTGTGGACACACACTATATCATTGGTTCTGTGGTTGGGCCTCACCCCTATCCTGATATGGTTGCTCGTTTTCAAGCGGTCATCAGTGAGGAGTGCAAAGTTCAACTCCTAGAAGCAGAAGGTCGTGACTATCCCAATCATGTGGTCGCTTGTGTGGGTGGTGGTAGCAATGCTGCTGGCTTATACTATCATTATCTCGATGACAAACGCGTGAACATCATCGCCGTTGAAGCGGCTGGTAAAGGAATTGACACTGGTGAAAGTGCAGCCACATCAGCCCTTGGAAAAGAGGGGATTATACACGGAAGCAAAACCCTATTGATGCAAACCGAAGATGGGCAGATTACTGAGCCCTACTCCATATCTGCTGGGCTCGATTATCCAGGTGTTGGTCCCATGCATGCGCATCTGTTTCGATCGAAACGTGCGGAGTTTATCTCGATTCCAGACCAAGAAGCGATGGATTGGGGACTCACCCTATCCCAAACTGAAGGGATTATCCCTGCGATTGAAACCGCACATGCATTTGCTGTTTTAGATGAGCGGGCGTTTGAACCCGATGAGATCGTATTGTTTAATTGCTCGGGGCGAGGGGATAAGGATCTGGAGACCTATATTGATTATTTTAAATTGTAAAATATTTTGATTCAAATGTTTAAAACCATTCATCAATATTATGTTTACATTATGACAAATCAAAAAAACGGAACACTTTATACTGGAGTGTCTAATGATTTGCAGAGAAGAGTGGTTGAGCATAAATCAGGTCTAATTGAAGGTTTTACTAAAAAGTATGGTTTGAAAATCCTCGTCTATAATGAGTCATACCAATAAGTTATGGATGCGATTAAAAGGGAAAAAATAATCAAAAAGTGGAGGCGTAAGTGGAAAATTGAACTTATTGAGAAAAATAATCCAGATTGGAATGACCTTGCTGCGGACTGGAAAATGTAATCCATAATGGGAATCATCAACAATCAAAAAGTAGGGTTTGTCACTCCCGCGAAAGCGGGAGTCCATTGTTCCTATAGTGTACAACGAATAACTTAACGATGGATGCCGTGTCAAGCACGGCATGACAAAGAAGCGGAATAAAAAAAGAATTGATGCCGTGTCAAGCACGGCCTGCCTACGGCAGGTAAACATGACAAAGAAGCGGAATAAAAAAGAAAGACGATGAATCGAATCAACAAAACGCTAAACCAAGACAAAAAACTTTTGTCCATCTACTTCACAGCGGGCTTTCCCCAGCTTGAGGATACGGTACCAATATTGGAGCAACTGCAAGAAGCAGGTGTGGACATGATCGAATTGGGACTCCCGTTTTCTGATCCGCTTGCCGATGGACCTACCATACAAGAAAGCTCTACCCAAGCACTGCGTAATGGAATGACCACCGATAAACTCTTTACCCAACTCGAAGGTATTCGTGATCGCATTCATGTTCCTTTGATTGTGATGGGATATTTTAATCCCATGATGCAGTATGGGGTTGAACGCTTTTGCAAACGATGCCAAGAAGTGGGTATCGATGGGCTTATCATCCCAGACCTACCAGCAGATGTCTATCACGATCAATACCAAAGCTTATTTCAGCAATATGGGTTGCTCAATATGTTTTTGATTACACCCCAAACTCCTGATGAACGCATTCGTTATATTGACCAAGTGTCAGAGGGCTTTATCTATATGGTCTCGAGCGCAGCAACCACTGGTGCACAAGGGAGTTTTGGAGACACTCAACAACACTATTTTCAACGAATCGCTGACATGAAACTCCAATCCAAACTCCTTGTCGGATTTGGAATCAGCAATGCAGAAACCTATCAAGCGGCAGTAGCCCATAGTCAAGGCGCAATCATTGGCTCGGCTTTTATCAAGCACTTGGAAGCAAATGGCAACCAAAGTGTGCAAGACTTTGTCAAGACCATTCGGTAGGTAAACCTGCCTGCCGTAGGCAGGAGTGACAAACGGACTCTTCTGACTCTTGTTCCTTTGCCTTGTGGTTACTGGATTTGGTCAATATGATTAGCGCACAAACACAGGTGCAATAGGGTCGGTCGTGTGCTTTTCACTATAGCGGTAGCCGTCGAGGTCAAAGCCCAACACATCATCGGCAGTTTGGGCATTGGTGTCGATGAGGTAGCGCGCCATCAATCCTCTTGCTTTTTTGGCATAAAAAGAAATGATTTTTAGCGTACCGTTTTTGTAATCTTTAAATATAGGTTCAATCACGTTGGCATCTAAATCGCCTAGTGAAACAGCAGAGGCATATTCCTTACTTGCAAGGTTCACGACACACTCATCGGATTGGAGTTCGCGATTGAGTTGGGCAGTAATTTTATCTTGCCAAAACCCATATAAGTTTTTGCTGCCATTCACTGCAAAAGAAGTACCCATTTCCAAACGGTAGGGCTGCATGAGATCAAAGGGCTTGAGCACGCCATAAAGACCTGAAAGGATACGCAAGCTACTGTTA
>CAXRDL010000031.1:0-12965 GCA_964229535.1 Flavobacteriaceae bacterium
TTTTTCGAGTTTAAGCGCACGGTAAATTTTTTGAAAATTAAAAGTGGTATTCAGGTTGTGAGTGTTTGCGTTTTGTATGGTATTCACAACCCCGAGTACATTGCCAAACTCATCTTCTACTTCATTGAGAGACTCCGATCCTCGTTGCCAATTAAAATCTCCCGAATAGCTGTATGTCCCATCGATAAAATTCACCAATGGGAGAAGTCGGAAAGGAAGGTTATACGTCAGCCCGAGTCGCTGGCTAAACTGGTTTGGGTCTCCAACATCCCAAAGTCCATCCCAAATATCGAGTTCTTGGTTTACCTTTTTTATGTCTGATGAATTATCAAAGTAATAGTTCCGAACGATATTCTTACTCGATGCGGTAAAATCGAATCGTAGGGATTTGGTCAAATTGTGGTTGAGGGTAAACATCCAATCGAACATATAATTTCGCTGTTGCAATTTGGGCAGTGCGAGTTGTTGCCCAGCATCTACCCCCTCCAAAAACACCTCTCGAAACTGCTGGCTGTTGAATGTTCGATTGATATTGGTGGAGAGCGAAACGCTTGCAGGAATCGGATTGATATTAATCGCGCTCAGCCACTGTAAATAGCTTTTGGTATTGATAAACGAGAGTTTTGAAAAGGGCTCGATCGACAATGGTTCAAATCCATATTGATAACCAGCACCCATCCGTAAGTTTTTAAAGCTGTAGTCTTCGATTTCGTAGTCACTTCGTTTTTCCTCGTTGTAGGCATAGGACAGATCAAAGTTCTCAATATCAAAAAAGTCTTTGCGTTGATCGGGGCCACGTTGTTTACGCACCCCAACTAAGTTTATGCTTTTCTGTTGCGACTGGCTCACCGCTTGATTTTGAATTGCATCTCTGGTTGCTTGGTCAGGGGAATTATCGAGACGGTCTTGCAGTTTTAAATCTTGATAAAACGGATCGTATTTGGGGGTGACAAATTCTTCTGCAAAGCTGTAACTCAACGGCAACTGAACTCCCCATTTTTTGGGTAGCAGTTGCCCCACATTCACATTGGTATTGATGCCATAGCCACGGGTATCGTCTTGATTGCGCAGGTTTGGAATTTGGTCGATATTGCCAAAGCCAACTGTTGAGATATTTCCATTGAGATTGATTGTGGCGAAATCTGCAAAATTGGCGTCGAGTTCAGCCACGGAGGCCCAACCCCCCTGGGTGTCAATCTCGGCCAATCGCAACTCATTAAACCAAACCTCTCCATGGAGATAATCCCCGGGAGATTCGGAAGGGTTTTTCACCCCAACCATTAGGGTTCTGACTTGACCCAAAGTCGGGTTACCACGGACTGCTATTTTGTATTTCTTGTTTCCAGGCAAACTACTTATGGGGGTAAACTCGTCGATGGGATTGAGTTCTTCATCGAAATAAGTTGCCCCGACCAAACTCCGGTTTTGTATGGCTTTTGCCTTGGCTCCTGTGAGGAGTGACAATGGGATATCAATGGAGTTGCTTTCTGGTTGCCACACATCGTCCGCACTGAGGTTATTGGAGACTCCTTCGGTATAGGGTGTTGGCTTTAGGGGTACCTCGATTTGATAATAATTTTCCGTCATATCGGTACCAATCCGCATAAAGGCAACCATGCGCTTGTCAAAATTTTCTTGAGAGCCCTCGCCCGGCAGGGGTGTTCGATTTGGGATCGATTCCGCATGGACAAACATCTTGATTCGTTTGTACTGACGCATATCGATATCGATATTTTTATAGACCCCTTTCAGGTCTTTTGGTTCGAGGTCTTGGACTCTTAAGGATAAGGACTGTTCGTTTTGACGAATCACTGTATTAAAATTATTGAGTTGTTCGCGAACCACACCGGGTGGGAGTTTATAGTTGATCGGGATGCGATTTTCGTTTTCTAAGATATTCACGGTACTCACGTCGACACTGGTGTTAGCGCTACTGATTTGCGCCGTATTGAGCGGTTGGTTGTATCGCCGCCAATCGCCACGAACCAAATCCAATGTTCCAAATCGAAGGACAACAGGATCAGTAAAGCCCTTAAGCCACATTCTCATAAAGCGTACGGAACGCAAATCTGACATATTGTTAACTGCTTCAAAATAGGGGCGTAAACTGGGGTTGTCATAGTATTCTGGCACAACAGGAATTTTGAATTGCAGCCAACGTGAAGTCTTTCTATCGCCATTGGCAAGTTCCACATTATTATTGACCCGTACATCGGTAATAAAGGGATGTGATCCCACTTGCATATTCTTTTGAATGGGGATGCGGTATTCAAAATAACTGTCGATGGTATTCATGGTGTTATCCTTATTGAGGTCTTCCGCATCGGGCACCGTATAGGATCCACGGTTGTTGTCAGTCACTTCAAGTATCGAATTTCCATCTGTGCCATTGTAGCGCTTGTATCGATTGAGAATCGACCCATTGGCTTGTAAAAAGTATTGGTAGTTATCCCCTGCCGGATCACTACTTTCGGCAGTAAAACCAGTGGAATAGATCGCACCTTCCTCTTGGTCAGACAGTCCATCATAGCCCACATCTTGCAAGCTGCGGTTTTCTGCGTTTGCATCAAACGCATACACCAAAGACTGGGTTGCAGGGGTTCGCGCCCATCCCGTTTCGTAGGTCAGTGCCAGACCATCCGTTCCGGGTAGTCCATTTTCATACTGCTTGCGTCCATCTCGTAAAACGTCTTCCGAAATACTTCCCAAATCAAATATCAAATCCCCAAGACTTTCGTCGGTTAACTCGTCATTTTCAGAAAATGTATCGAGCATCCAAAACTCGATGTACTCCACGTTGGATTGATCAAAATTGGTGCTACTTAAAGCACGTGTAATCCCTGCCCAATTTTCAGAGGGGTCATTGACAAAATTTCCATAGGGATTGGTGTTGTAAGGTCCTTTTTCTTCAGGATAGTATGCCAAGTCCATGGTGTATTGAACTGCCGTTTGGCCTTGCACAAGGTCTTGTTGCGGAAAAATTTCATTGATAAATACGCGTCGCACCTCGTCTTCGGATAGGTCATTATTTGAAATTTCGGAAGGGCGTTGATTCGAATAGAATACGGGGTCGATGGTGTACCATGCCAATCGTGCACGATGGTGACCACTGCTGAGATCATCAATCGGTGCGTCGGAACCTTGCACATTGTCAAATGGCACACTCGAGAGAGACCAGGACTGCACATCACGCAAATCGATATTACTTTGCGCACCTTCAAAGTCATCGACATAAGTAGTGGCTTCTCCGTTGAGCTCCGTGCCTTTGGGAGTGCGTGACAGTAAATAGGCAACCTCTCCACGGAAGGATAGGTTTGACATTACGTCGGTATCAATGTTTGGCAGTTTGTTGACCATGCGAGTCAGGAATGGCACTTCTGTCGAAAAGGTAGAGCTCATTCCCAGCATGGTATTGTTGACTGGCTCAAGCCCGTAGTTTGCTTTTTGCGTAAGTGGACGCTCGCTGAGGTTCATCACGGTCGCTCCCATCAAAAAGTTATCACTGAATTTATGTTCGACATGAACCCCGCTAAAGCGTTTGTTCTGCTGCCCAAAAAAGGAATTGCTTTCGGTCGAAACTTCGATAGGAACATTGGAATTTTGCAAACTTTCGTTGAGTATGGTTACACGCCCAAGTTGGTAATTCACAGAGTAATCGATCCCTTCTTGTAGAAGACGTCCGCCAGCGGTTACGCGAACCGATCCGCGGGGTACGTTAAAGGCTCCAAGAGAAATTCCAGCTCCTCCTCCACTCGATTTGTATCGCCCTTTGAGTTGAAATTTGTTTTGCGCTGCAAAGTCAATCGCCTCCGATTTGGTCAGCTTATACATCTCGGGAAAGACATATTTGTTTTGATTGGCATTATAAGTGGCTGCCACATCATAATCCTCATTTGAGTCAGACTGTAAGGTGTCAAACAAAAACTCTCCAAACGGCTCTACTTTTGGAAAAATAATACGCCCATTTTCTCGGTCAACCGTAATTCCTTCGACAAAGTCAAAAAAACCATCTCCCCCATCCTGTAGGTCGTTGTAGATATTGAGTCGATCTACCCCAAAAACATTGAGCAACACCCGTTGGTCAAGCCCCTCTGGCCAGATGTCTTCTGCAATTGGTGTGATATAATTGATCGGTGATGGATCTGAAAAAAGAAGGTTAAATACAAAGCCGTCTTGATCAAGTTGGTAAGCCCCGATATTGTAGATGTTTTTCATCATCAAATCCCATACTGGCTGCTCCACATTAGTCAAATTGCTTCGGAGGAGTTTAACCACCAAGCTATTGTTGAGAACCTGTTGCGTTTGACCACTCCCACTGGTTGAACTCGAGGGCACGCCATCGCCAGCAAACTCACCAACTTGAAAGGTTTGGCCTCCGACTGTGTACTGAAAGGCAACCGCCAAAATTTCATCATTGTTGAGTCGTTGTCTCAAGGAGATATACCCCAATTTGGGATGGAGGGTATAGTCTGTTGATTCGAGTTTTCGCGCACTTTCAAGAACCGCATAATCGATGCCCTCTTGCACCGTGCCCGAGAGGGTTCCAAAGCCGTTACGAGTCGTGGCAATGTCTCGAATGTCGTTTGTCAAAATCCCACTCCCCAACTGTTCAGGACTGAGTTGGTTGGCTTTATTATCGGGATATCCACTTACGCTCGACGCAGTAAAGAAATTGGGGGATAAGTCATCGAGACGGGTCTGATCTGCGTTCGTTTCTCCCAAATCTTGCAAAGCAACAAGGTTGCGGACATTATTGGTTTGTGCATTGCGGTTGGTTACCCACACCTCGACTCGTGTGATTTGCACTGCTGTATTGATATAGGGGTACGTCGCAACTGAAAAATCATATTGATCGCGGAAATACTGTGCCAAAAAGAAGTGACGGTCTTCCTCGTAATCGAGGGCAAAAAGGGAAAACTCCTCCAAACTCCCATCGGCAGAAGTCATCATGCGCTGGGTTTGAGAGCGTTGTTCTGAAATCACCGCAGAGATATTGGTATTTCCAAATTTGAGGTCTGCCTTGACCCCAAATAGACTTTGTGCTCCTGAGATCAGAGAGCTGTTGAGTGGCATACTTACATTTCCAATTTCTAGCTTCTGCAGGATTCCATCTTCGTTGCCACTAAAGCCGTCTTTCAAACTCTTGACTTTATCGATTCCTCCCTTTAGCCGATCCACTTCGTTTTGAATACGCCCCACCGCACCTGAGGCAGCAGACACCGTATTTCCCACACGACCGCCTACCGACTGGCTTACTTCATCGGCTGTGGGAGGGAAAAAATCAAGCTTGATCAAATTCTGAAAATCAAAGGTAGATTGGGTGTCGTAATTGGCATTGACTCGAAAACGCTCTCCAATATTTCCGACCAATCCTACGCTAATTCGCTGGTCAAAATCAAATCCGAAACTACTCTGATTTCGTGGGGAAAGAGCGGGATTTCCCGATTTTTGATAGCGTACCCCTAAATCGATTCCAACCGATCCTTTGGGGATGATTTGAATGACATCACTCCCAAATAATCGTCGAAATAAATCAGATCGGACATAGAGATCAGGTAGCAAATTTTTTTGTTGTTCCGGGTCTTCTACATCTCCCGAAAGTAGCGCTTGTTTTTCGTTCATATAGTCCAATGCTTCTTGGCGCATCATCCGGTCGAGGTATTCTTCAGGGGTCAACGTCAGAGGCGCATTGATATCGATTTCTCGGACTTTAACGGTATAGATATATAAATTGAGGGTGGGGTCGTAGGTGTATTCTTCCACAAAGGAGCTCGGCAGATTTTTCAGTGCGAGATTTTGGATAGCAGGAGATAACTGAAGACTATCGTTCTGGGCAAACCCTTGCCAAGACAACATCAATACAACAAAAACAAGTATCTTCTGGATTGAAACCAATCGCATACAAGCTATAATTTATTCAGTGCATTGCGAATCAGGCGCTCGACACTCATTTCAGCATCCATTGAAAGAAGTTCGTCAATTACCTTCACGCAGGATTTTGTTTGGTACCCTAAGACCACCAAAGCAGATAACGCCTCTTCTCTATTGGTATTGCTTGAAACCGCAGGAATTCCCACATCGGCTACAACGGCTTGTATTTTGTCGCGCAACTCAATGACCACACGTTGGGCGGTCTTTGCACCAATTCCCTTAACCGACTGAATCACATCTACTTGCTCGCCCTGTATCGCCTGGCCGATTTCGCTTGGGCTTAACGAAGACAACATGGTTCGTGCTGTGTTGGCGCCGATTCCTGTAATTCCAATGAGTAAACGAAACAATTGACGCTCCAAATCCGTAGTAAACCCATAAAGCGTATGGGCATCTTCACGAACTTGCAAATGCGTAAAGAGTTGGATGTTTTCCTCATCCGTCATTTGCCCAAACGTATACAAAGAAATGTTGACCAAATAGCCAACCCCTTGGCAGTCAATGACGACTGAAGTCGGTGATTTTTCAACAAGACGACCACGGAGTTGTGTTATCATAGTTTCCTCTCAAAAGTAACGATTATTTTGGCATTACAATAGTCTTTATTTGACAGACTTATCGCAAAAAATCAAGGTTGCGTTTCAAACCAGAAAATTGGGTTCTTTGGACTGCGCTTTCCGCAAATAATCGGTCAAAAACTGCTTCTGTGATTTCATGCCAATCGCCTTTGCTCATTTGCAAAAGTTCGGGTGAGGGTTCAAATTGCGGCTCTTGATGCGGGGTTGAAAATCGATTCCAAGGACAAACATCCTGACAAACATCACAGCCAAAGGCCCAGTTGTCAAATTGTCCTTTGACCTCTTGTGGAATCGCTTCTTTGAGCTCAATGGTAAAGTAGGAAATGCATTTGCTTCCATCCACTTGATAGGGGGCAACAATCGCTTGGGTTGGACAAGCATCTATACAAGCCGTACACGATCCACAATGATCTGTAACTGGTGCATCTTGTTCCAAGGGCAAATCAATAATCAATTCTGCGATAAAGTAAAACGATCCTGCCTGTTTGGAAATCAAATTGGTGTGCTTCCCAATCCATCCCAAACCAGCTTTGGCAGCCCATGCCTTGTCCAAAACAGGCGCTGAATCGACAAATACACGACCATGTATCTCTCCGATTTCTTCCTGTAGTACTTGCATCAGTTCATGCAGTTTGTCTTTGATGACCACATGATAGTCTTTCCCGTAGGCATACTTTGATATTTTGGGCGCACTTGTGTCTGATTGAGATTCTTTATGGAAGTAGTTATACAGCAGTGAGACCACGCTTTTTGCACCTGGTACGAGTTTGGTTGGATCGAGGCGTTTGTCAAAGTTTCGTTCCATATAGGTCATGCTGCCATGGTGCCCTTGGCGTAGCCATTGCTCCAGCCGAGGGGCTTCATCTTCTAAAAATCCAGCATTCGAAATTCCACATGACAAAAAGCCGAGTCGTTTTGCATGGTCTTTAATCAGTTGACTATGTTGGGCTGCCAGACTCAAAACAAATCTCCTTGGCGACTCGATTTGGTACGACCCAAATGACGATAGGCAAGGTCTGTTACTTCTCGCCCGCGGGGTGTACGGACGATAAATCCTTCTTGGATAAGAAAGGGCTCATAAACTTCCTCAAGGGTCTCTGCACTTTCTGAAACCGCAGTCGCTAAGGTGCTAATACCGACTGGACCTCCCTTAAATTTATCCATCATGGTACTGAGAATCTTATTGTCCATCTCGTCTAGACCATGCGCATCGACATGAAGGGCTTCTAGGCCATATTTGGCAATCTTCATATCGATACTGCCGTCTCCTTTGATTTGTGCAAAATCACGAATTCGTCGCAACAAGGCATTGGCGATTCTGGGTGTGCCGCGACTCCGCCCTGCTATTTCAATAGCCGCTTCATTGGTGATCGAAATGTTGAGAATATCTGCACTTCTCTCGACTATGGTCGATAAAACTTCGGTCGTATAATAGGTCAACCGACAATTGATGCCAAAACGAGCACGCATGGGCGCAGTCAGTAAACCCGATCGAGTGGTCGCTCCGATCAGGGTAAATGGATTGAGGTTGATTTCGACCGTACGGGCATTTGGCCCAGACTCAATCATAATATCGATTTTATAATCCTCCATGGCCGAGTAGAGATATTCTTCTACAATGGGACTCAAACGATGGATTTCATCGATAAACAACACATCTCTGGATTCGAGGTTGGTGAGCAACCCTGCCAAATCCCCGGGCTTATCGAGAACGGGTCCTGAGGTTACCTTGACCCCGACTTGCAATTCGTTTCCTAAAATATGGGCAAGGGTTGTTTTTCCCAAACCGGGAGGTCCATGTAAAAGGGTGTGGTCGAGGGCATCTTCTCGTTGGTTGGCGGCCTGAACAAAGACCTGTAGATTGTCGAGCACTTGGGGCTGACCCATAAAATCGGAAAAACGCAAGGGACGCAACGCACGATCGATGTCCTGTTCCTCAGGGGTAAAGTGTTCTCCGTGTGGGTCTAGATGTTCGTTCATTTTTCCAAAGATAACCAAAAATCAACGGGAATCTCCCATAAAAAAACCCTCCGTTTGGAGGGTTTGCTATGATTTTATTGAATACAACCGTGCTTAGTGCTGCAGTTCTTCTTCTCCTTTTTTCAGGGGAATATGTTGTGGTACATAATCTTCATCGTGCCCTGGCTTGGAGTAGTCATACGCCCAGCGGTGTACTTCTGGAATATCTCCTTCCCAGTTGCCATGGAAGTGTTTGATTGGTGCTGTCCACTCTAACGTATTGGATTTCCAAGGGTTTTGAACCGTTGGCTTTCCGTAGAACATACTGTGTATAAAGTTGTATAAGAATACAATTTGAGCTGCCCCAGCAATCAATGCAAATATGGTAATCACGACGTTGATGTCTGCTAGGTCGTCAAAGTATGGAAAGGCCGTATTGGTGTAATATCTTCTTGGCAATCCCGCCATCCCGATAAAGTGCATGGGGAAGAAAACGCCATATGCACAAACCGCTGTAATCCAAAAGTGGATATAACCAAGTTGCTTGTTGAGCATGCGTCCAAACATTTTTGGGAACCAATGATACACCCCGGCAAAGAGTCCGTACAGCGCAGAGATTCCCATCACCAAGTGGAAGTGTGCAACCACAAAATAGGTGTCGTGTACATTGATATCCAAGGTGCTATCACCCAAAATGATCCCTGTTAAACCTCCTGTAATAAAGGTAGAAACCAGCCCAATCGAAAACAGCATGGCTGGATTGAGTTGCAGGTTTCCTTTCCACAGGGTTGTGATATAGTTAAAGGCCTTCACCGCCGATGGAATCGCAATGAGTAGGGTTGTAAAGGTAAATACAGACCCGAGGAATGGGTTCATTCCCGAAATAAACATATGGTGACCCCAAACGATAGTAGATAAAAAGGCAATCGCCAAAATCGATGCGACCATGGCACGATACCCAAAAATGGGTTTACGGGCGTTGGTTGCCAAGACTTCGGAAGTGATGCCAAGTGCGGGTAACAATACGATATACACCTCAGGGTGACCTAAAAACCAAAAGAGGTGCTCAAACAATACGGGTGATCCGCCTTGATAATGTAAAACTTCCCCTTGAATAAAGATATCTGAGAGGAAAAAAGAGGTTCCAAAACTGCGATCCATAATCAATAGCAAAGCAGCCGAAAGCAATACGGGGAACGAAACCACACCAATGATGGCGGTTACAAAAAACGCCCAAATGGTCAATGGCAAACGGGTCATGCTCATTCCCTTGGTGCGCAAGTTGATAACGGTTACAATATAGTTTAAAGATCCTAGTAATGAAGAGGCAATAAAGATCGCCATCGACACCAACCAAAGGGTCATTCCCAATCCTGAACCGGGCTGTGCTTGTGGCAATGCACTGAGTGGTGGATAAATTGTCCATCCTGCAGCGGCTGGTCCTGCCTCAACAAATAAAGAGGCAAGCATCACAACACTCGACAGGAAAAACAGCCAATACGAAACCATATTCAAAAATCCAGATGCCATGTCGCGAGCGCCAATCTGCAGCGGAATGAGAAGGTTACTAAACGTACCGCTCAAGCCGGCGGTAAGTACGAAAAAGACCATAATGGTTCCATGAATGGTAACCAATGCGAGATATACGTTGGGGTCCATCACACCGTCGGGTGCCCATTTTCCAAGTGTGGACTCAAAAATACCAAAGGGCTGCTCTGGCCATGCCAGTTGCAAACGAAACAACAAAGACATTCCAATCCCAACAATCCCCATGATCAGACCCGTAATGAGGTACTGTTTGGAGATCATTTTATGATCCTGACTAAAAATATATTTTGTGATAAATGTTTCCTTGTGATGATGTGCGTCTGCTCCCATAGTGATTCTTTTTATTGGATAACTTGAGCAAAGGTTCTTTGCTCTGCCATCCAGGCATTAAAATCTTTTTCTTCTTCTACAATAATTTTCATTTGCATGTTGTAGTGCGATGCACCACAAATCTTGTTGCAAAGTAGTAAATAATCAAATTGGTAGGACTCAAGAGATTCTTCGCCATTGGCGATGAGTTCTTGGCTTTTGTCATACCGTATTTTATTGATTTTTTGCACTTTGGCTACCATATCAGGGTTTTGTCTCATTTCCTCGGTAGTGGTAGTTGGGGTAAAGGCAAATTCGGTAATCATCCCGGGTACACAATTCATTTGTGCACGGAAATGTGGCATATAAGCCGAGTGAAGAACATCTTGTGAACGCATTTTAAAGATCACTTTTCGCCCAACTGGCAAGTGAAGTTCTTGCACAACCACATCGTCCAAACCATTTGGGTCTGAAGCATCAATCCCCACGAGGTTGAGCCCGTCAAAATCTTGTAAAAAACGAACATTGGCATCGCCAAGCACGTTGTCTGCGCCTGCGTAGCGCGCTTTCCAGTTAAACTGTTGTGCATACAATTCCACGACTAAGGCGTCTTCGTCTTCCTCGAAATTCATGATGTTTGACCAAGCGTACAATCCGTAGAGAATCAGTGCCGCCAATACGATTACTGGGATGATTGTCCAGATAAACTCCAAACGATCATTGTCTGCATAAAACAATGCCTTCAGTCCTTTTCTTCCTCTGTATTTGTAAGAAAAATAATGTAGAAGTGCTTGGGTAACGATTTGAACAAAGAAGATCAATGCCATGGATATCCACATCAAACGGTCGTAGTCCTTGCCGTGCTCGGAGGCAGATTCGGGCAGCAATACATCTCCCCAAGCCCAAAACGAATAGATGGTTATCAGATAAATGAAGACCAAGAAGGCAAACATGAGTTTTCCATTCCAATCGTTGTCTTTGTCGTTCGCAACTTGGCTATCGTCCACTTTTTGGTTGAGCTGAGCCACTTGGAAGATTTTGGTAATCTGCCAAACGGCAATACTGACCAAAAGTAAAATCGCAATCGTTAACAATGTCGTCATATCGTTATTCCTTCACACAAATTAATAGACAAAATGTTCGCTTTCTTTCACCAATGGGTCTCCCTTGGGCTTGAGTGGTGCCTTGGCCAGAGCCGAGAAAACCACATAGATGAAAAGCCCTGCAAATAGCGAGACACTGCCCAACTCAGAAAGTCCAAAAGACCATTGATCTCCAACCGTTGCTGGCATAATCATATTGTAAAAGTCGAGATAGTGACCGATGATAATAATGATTCCAGCAATCATAATAAACCAGTTGTTTCGTTTGTAGTCACTATTCATCAAAATCAAAAGCGGGAGGACAAAATTCATCGCGACCATCCCAAAGAACAACAGATTGTAATCTTCGATTCGCGTGATGAAATAAGTGACTTCTTCCGGGATATTGGAATACCAAATCAGCATAAACTGTGAGAACCACAGATAGGTCCAAAACACACTAAAACCAAACATGAATTTTCCGAGATCGTGAATGTGACTATCGTTGACGTCTTCCAAAAGCCCTTTGGATTTTAGATAAATGGTGACCATGGCAATAATGGTTACCGCAGTTACGATCATACTCGCAAATACATACCAACCAAAAAGCGTACTAAACCAGTGTGGATCGACAGACATGATCCAGTCCCAAGCCATCATGGATTCTGTTACGATGTAGAATACCAAAAATCCAGCTGCGAGTTTAAAATTCTTTTTGTGATAGCTTATTCCTGATCCGTTGTCTTGTGCCAAGGAAAATTTTCTGGAGTAAAAGCGATAGAGATTCCACCCGACGATATAAAACAATGCACGGGCTAAAAAGAAAGGCACGTTGAGATAACTTTGTTTGTTGCGAATAATTTCGTCATGAGCCACGACTTCTGCATCCATCCATACAAACAAATGATTGAGATGAAGACCCGAAAGAACCAACAAAACAAATACGATAATCGAGCCCGGGAGTAGATAGGCCGTAATGCCTTCCATCACACGGAATAAAAGGATTGACCAGCCCGCTTGTGCTGCTCGTTGAATCGCATAAAAAGCAAGTGCGCCTAGGGCGATCATCATAAAAAACAAAGCGGCTACATAGGTGGCAGCCCAAGGTCGGTTTTGCAACTGATGTAAAAGATGCTTGTCATGGCTATCTCCGTAACCACCGCCTTGCGCATCATGAGCATCATGGCTCTCGGCGTGACCGTAATCTTTATCGTGCGTATCGTGATGGCCATCTGCGTGATCCTTGTAATCCTCAGCATGATGAGCTTCTTCTTTATGGTCATCGGCATGCGTATCGTGTGTGTCATGACCGCCATGATCACCATGACCACCATGACCGTGTGCATCTGCTACCATCGCTTTGGCTTCCTCCACAGTATTCGGCGCAGAGAGAAACCCAATTCCCAAAGCCAATGCACCCACAACCATTAAGCTGAGGGAGACAATTTTTAGATTTTTAGAAAATTGATACATATTCTTACTTTGTTAATTGCCCTCGGAGATGCATCACGTGTTGGGTGATTTGCCAACGCTCTTCCGCATCGATTAAACTTGCATG
>CAXRDL010000032.1:0-32747 GCA_964229535.1 Flavobacteriaceae bacterium
GTCAAAGATACAAAAAATCACCATACCCGACAAGGGTTTTGTACCTTTGCCATCTATGTATAAAGCAGGATTTGTCAATATCATCGGAAATCCAAACGCAGGGAAATCCACCCTGATGAATGCCTTTTTGGATCAAAAACTGTCCATCATTACCGCCAAAGCACAAACAACCAGACACCGAATCTTTGGGATTTTTAATACGCCTGACGCCCAAGTGGTTTTCTCTGATACGCCAGGAATTATCAAGCCCGATTATGCCTTACAAGAGCGCATGATGGATGCCACAAACTCAACTTTTGAAGATGCCGATATCATGCTTCTGCTTGTGGCTGCCGATGACAAGCACGAATTTGACGAAAATACATGGAAACGAATCGCCAACTTTGCGGGCAAATTACTCCTCGTATTCAATAAAGTTGACCTATCGAACCAAAAAGATCTCGCACAACTCGCATCTTCATGGCAAGAAAAACTGCCCCAAGCCGAAGTATGGAGTATTTCTGCAACTGAATCTTTCCGAGTTTTAGAGTTGCGAGATCGTATTGTTTCCCTACTCCCCAATCATCCACCTTTTTTTCCCAAGGACCAAATCACAGACAAACCCGAGCGGTTTTTTGTCAATGAGGCCATACGGGAACAAATCCTCTTGCGATATCAAAAGGAAATTCCCTATGCTGTTGAGGTATTGACTGAGCGATTTGAAGAAACAGAAAATATCATTCGAATTCGAAGTGTGATTGTGGTAGAAAGGAACTCCCAAAAAGGGATTGTCGTGGGTAGCAAGGGATGCGCGATCAAACACGTTGGTATGGAGGCACGAAAAACCCTCGAAACTTTTTTTAATAAGAAAATTCACCTCGAATTGTTTGTCAAAGTCAATAAAAATTGGAGATCAAATCATACACAATTGCAGCGTTTTGGCTATTCTTCTTCTCAAAAGAAGTAATTTTGCCAACTAAATGAATACCCTTTGAGCAATTTCGTTGCCATTATCGGAAGACCCAATGTTGGAAAGTCAACCCTTTTCAATCGACTCATTCAGCGCAGAGAAGCAATTGTTGACTCTACAAGTGGCGTAACTCGTGATCGTCACTATGGAAAAACTGACTGGAATGGTCAAGAGATTACTCTCATCGATACTGGCGGATATGTTGTTGGTGGGGATGATACCTTCGAAGCTGAGATTGACCAGCAAGTCGAAGTGGCCATTGAGGAGGCCGACGCAATTCTGTTTGTCGTGGACGTCGAAGTCGGGGTTAGTGTGATGGATGAAGAAGTTGCACGCCTATTACACCGATCGGACAAGCCAGTCTTGCTCGTCATCAATAAAGTTGATAACGCTTTACGAGTTCCTGATACCGTTGAGTTTTTTGCTTTAGGGATCGACAAGACTTTTCATATTTCTGCCGTAAATGGATCAGGTACGGGTGAACTCTTAGATGCCGTTATCCATGCCCTTCCAGAGGGCAAAGAGCCTGAGAGCAGCGATTTACCTCGTTTTGCTGTCGTCGGTCGTCCAAATGCGGGAAAGTCGTCATTTATCAATGCCCTATTGGGTAAAGAACGAAACATCGTTACAGATCAAGCAGGTACAACTCGAGACAGCATCGATACCGTCTATAACCAATACGGATTTGAGTTTGTTCTTGTGGATACTGCAGGAATCCGAAAAAAATCAAAAGTCAAAGAGAATATCGAATTTTATTCGGTGATGCGTGCGTTGCGTTCCATCGAATACTCCGATGTCTGTTTGGTGTTATCTGACGCTACAAGAACCTTTGACAGTCAAGTTAAAAACATCTTTTGGCTGGCAGCTCGCAATCATAAAGGGATTGTGATTTTGGTCAACAAATGGGATTTGGTTGAAAAAGATACCCAAGCAACCAAGGCATTTTCAGAAACCATCCGTCAGGAAATCGCTCCTTTTGTGGATGTGCCAATTGTTTTTATTTCAAGTCTCACCAAACAACGTGTGTTTAAAGCCATCGAAACGGCTGTGGAGGTGTACCAGAAAAGAAGCAAACGAATCGCAACTCGCGAGCTCAATGACTTTATGCTCCCAATCATTCAGAAATATCCACCGCCAGCGATTAAGGGAAAGTATGTAAAAATCAAATTTTGCGTACAGTTACACAGTGACCATCCCCAGTTTGCTTTTTTCTGCAATCTGCCCCAATATGTGAAAGAACCGTACAAGCGATTCTTAGAGAACAAATTAAGAGAGCATTACGACTTTACGGGATCTACGATTGATGTATTTATCCGCAAAAAATAACTAGAGGTTTTCTCGAATTCGGAGGAGTTCCTCACGAATGGATTTGAGTCGTCGAACGATTTGATGTTGACTGCTGTTTTGCGAATGGATTTCTTTTTTTGCTCCTTCCAAGGTAAACCCTCTTTCCTTGACCAAAAAATGGATTAGCTCGAATTTATCGATATCTTGCGAAGTGAATTTACGCGTTCCTTTGGTGTTTTTCTTTGGGGTTAAAATCTCGAATTCCTTTTCCCAAAATCGAATCAATGACGGATTGACATCAAAGGCCTCAGCAATTTCGCCTATGCTGTAATAAAGCTTTTCTGGCAGCTTGGTACGCATCTAGTCAAGGGATTGATTTTCACGGTTGGCTGCTTCAAGCAACGCATTAAATTCTTCGGTGTTCAGATCCCCATAGTAGAAATTGATGGGATTTAAATGTTTTCCATCTTTTCGAATCTCATAATGAAGGTGGGGAGCCACAGAGCGACCTGTGTTTCCAACAAAGCCAATCACATCCCCACGTTTGACTCGCTGACCCCGACGAACATTGTACTCACTCAAGTGCGCATAGAGGGTAACGTAACCAAATCCATGATCGATACGAATATGTTTTCCATAACCAGCCGAACGCGAATCTACGCGGATTACTTTACCGTCGCTGGGGGCATAGATTGGTGTGCCTGTTGGCGCCGAAAAATCCATCCCTTTATGCATTCGTCTCGATTTGGTAAATGGGTCTGTACGCCAACCATAGCCCGAAGCCATACGGCGGAGATTCTCATTATTGATGGGTTGAATGGAGGGAATGGCAGAGAGGAGCACTTCTTTGTCCAACGCCATTCTTTGGATTTCGTCAAGAGATTTGGATTGAACCACAATCTGTTTGGACAGGATTTCCATTTTTTTTGTCGTATTGATAATCAACTCAGAATTATCAAAACCTTCCAGATCAGCATATCGGTTGACGCCGCCAAAGCCCGCTTTCCGAACATCATCCGTAATGGGGTTTGCCTCAAAAATGACGCGATAGATTTGGTTGTCACGATCTTGCAGATTATCCAATACACTTTCAATCTGTTTCATTTTGCGATTGAGTTGCTCATACTGCAGTTGGTAATTCTCAATTTCTCTTGCTTGGGCAATCTCTTTTGGGGTTTCAATCACTGGTGAGGATAACAAAACCAACAACATGATAAGCCCAAAAAGTGCGGAAACGGTTATAAAGACGATAGCATTGCGAAAACGAACACTGTTGTTGACTTCAATTCTTTTGTAAGAAAGGGTCTCTTGATCGTAATAAAACTTATACTTTGGCATTCGTCAAAATGTGCTAATTTTACACGCAATTACTTATAAATCTTTGCAAATATAAAAAATGTTGTTTCAACTTATGGCATTTGCAAATAAAGGGGTTCTATGAAGGCGCAAGACATTCGGCAATCGTTTTTTGATTTTTTTCAATCAAAGTCACATAAAATTGTTCCTTCGGCTCCGTTGGTAAACAAAAACGACCCATCACTTCTCTTTGTCAATGCGGGGATGAACCCGTTTAAAGAGTTCTTTTTAGGACATAAAAAAGCAACAGACAAACGAGTCGCAGATACCCAAAAATGTTTGCGTGTTTCTGGCAAGCACAACGACTTGGAAGAAGTCGGAAAAGACACCTATCACCACACTTTATTTGAGATGCTTGGAAACTGGAGTTTTGGAGATTACTTCAAGCAAGATGCCATTGCTTATGCATGGGAGTTTCTGACAGATGAAATGAAAATCAACAAAGCAGATTTGTACGTGACTGTCTTTGAAGGCGATGAGTCAGAGGGCTTGGAAACCGATACCGAAGCCATTTCGTTTTGGAAAAAGCACATTGCATCTGACCGGATTTTGATGGGCTCCAAAAAAGACAATTTTTGGGAAATGGGGGATCAGGGTCCATGCGGACCTTGCTCAGAAATCCATGTGGACATTCGCTCTACGGAAGACAAAGCCAAAATATCGGGATCGGAGTTGGTCAACAAAGACCACCCACAGGTTGTTGAGGTCTGGAACTTGGTCTTTATCGAGTTTAACCGAAAAGCGAATGGGTCTTTAGAAAAGCTACCAGAAAAGCACATCGATACGGGTATGGGCTTTGAAAGACTCTGTATGGTTGTGCAGGGCGTTCAGTCCAACTATGATACGGATGTTTTTATTCCCTTGATTCGTGAAATCGAAACGCGAACCTCCACTTCTTATGGCAATGATGACCCAACCGACATTGCGATACGTGTGGTTGCCGACCACCTTCGCGCGGTTTCCTTCTCGATCGCTGATGGGCAATTGCCATCAAACAATGGCGCTGGTTATGTGATTCGTCGCATTCTTCGTCGTGCCATTCGTTATGCATACACCTTCCTCAACCAAATGGAACCTTTTATCTACACCCTGGTCGAAACGCTTACCCTCCAAATGGGAAGTGCCTTCCCCGAGCTGAAAGAGCAGCAAAACTTTATTCAAAATGTAATTAAGGAAGAGGAGCAATCGTTTTTAAAAACACTCGAGCAGGGATTGGGAATGTTACAACAGCTGATGTCGTCGAGTTCGGGCAAAGAATTGTCAGGGGCGAAGGCCTTTGAACTGTATGACACTTTTGGATTCCCAATTGATTTGACGGCATTGATTCTTTCGGAACATGACATGACCCTGAATGCGGAAGACTTCCAAAAAGAAATGGATAAGCAAAAAGAGCGTTCACGTGCTGCCTCTCAAGTCGATACGGAAGACTGGGTAGAACTCCTCGATGATGAGGAACAAGAGTTTGTCGGGTATGACTTGCTTTCAACACCTGTTCGGATTGTTCGTTACCGAAAAATCACCAATAAGTATGGCGACTTATTTCAGTTGGTTTTCAACATCACGCCTTTTTACCCAGAGGGTGGAGGTCAAGTCGGTGATAAGGGCTATTTGGAAGCACCCAACGGAAATGTAACCTATATCTACGACACCAAGACAGAAAACAACATTATCGTTCATACTGCCAATCAACTTCCTGCCAATGTGAATGCGAGGTTTAAAGCAGTTGTGGACAAACAAAAACGCGATGCAACGTCGAGTAACCACACAGCAACGCATTTGTTGCATCAAGGGTTGCGCAGCGTTTTGGGGGAGCATGTCACCCAAAAGGGCTCAATGGTCCGATCGGGCTATTTGCGTTTTGATTTTTCTCATTTTTCAAAGCTCACCCAAGAAGAGTTACACGCTGTCGAAAATTTTGTCAATGCCAGAATTCAAGAACAAATCGATGCGCAAATCACACCCAAAGTACCCTACGATCAAGCGATAGAAGATGGTGCGATGGCTTTGTTTGGAGAAAAGTATGGCGATACGGTGAGAACAGTTCGTTTTGGCGAGTCGATTGAACTCTGTGGCGGCACCCATGTATCGAATACTGCAGAAATATGGCATTTTACAATTACGAGCGAATCTGCAGTTGCATCTGGAGTGAGAAGAATTGAAGCAGTCACTGGTGAGGAAGCAAAAAAACTGGTCTATGAGCAAGCAGCGATGATGGAAGCGGTCAAGTTGCAATTAAAAAATCCGAAAGACCTTGTGCAATCGGTTCAAGCGTTGCAAGAGGAAAATGCCAAACTCAGAAAAGAATTAGACAAGTTAAGCACACAGCTCGTGCAGCAAATGACTGCCGACTTGGAAAGTGAAATCCAATCTCACAAAGGCATTTCATTGCTTTGTAAGGAAGTCAACCTAAACGCAGCGGGAATGAAAGACGCCTTATTTCAAATTGGAAAAACCCGAAAAGATTTGGTTGCCATTCTCGGTAGCAAAAAAGACGACAAACCGATTTTGTCCTGTTATGTATCCAAGGAATTAGTCGATCAGGGCACCTACCAAGCCAATACGATTATCAAAGAGATTGGCCAATATATAAAGGGTGGTGGCGGAGGTCAACCATTTTTTGCGACTGCTGGCGGAAAACATCCTGCGGGATTGTCAGATGCATTGCAAGCAGCCAAAGACCTACTCTAAACTTTGTTTTTATATCCATAGGGGCAATGCCTACAGTTGCTCTCACAGCAATACCCCCTTTTTAAGTGGTATTTTTCAGTAAACACCAAAAAACCCTCTGGAGTTTGATAGGAGTCAGCGTCCTCAATTGGTATAAATTTCTTTTTCACACGTTAAAAGTAGTCGTTTTTTTGACAAGCTGTACTTTTACGTATGTTTAGCCATCCGCCACCATCTGTAAACCAACCTATTAGTTTACAAGAGATTGAAGGAGAATTGGAAATTACTCTGAAAAGAGAAGACCAGATTCACCCTGATACCTCTGGAAATAAGTGGAGAAAACTCAAATACAATTTCCAACACGCTAAACAAAATGGGTATCAAAGCGTATTGACTTTCGGCGGTGCTTTTTCCAATCATTTGGCAGCTGTCGCTAGTGCTGGGCACCAATACGGCTTTCAAACCCACGGCATTGTGCGTGGTGAGGAATTGGAGACCCAAACCCTTAACCCAACGCTGCAGTATTGTACACAAATGGGCATGGCGTTACATTTTGTAAGTCGAACGCTGTATAGAAACAAAAAACACGCTTTGGCGAGCGTGATTATCGATGATAAAAACCCTTATGTTATTCCAGAAGGGGGGACCAATGCGTTGGCGGTTAATGGGTGTGCGGAAATCCTGACTTCTGCCGATAAGGAATTTGATACGATAGCAGTCGCTGTGGGAACAGGGGGTACCATGGCGGGTTTAATCCAATCAACATCCGATCACCAGCATCTTGTCGGATTTCAGGTTGTAAAAGATATCGAAATCCCCAGTCGGATTCGTACCTTTGTCAGCAATGATAGAGGGTCATTGGTACCGACCTACGATGAGATAGGTTATGCCAAAACACCAAAAGCATTAATTGATTTTGCCCATAGCGTAGCAGGTCAAACGGGCGTGATTCTCGACCCGCTTTATACCGCACCGATGTTATGGCATTTGATAAAAAAGAGGAAAGAAAATACATGGAATTTTGGAAATCGTTTGCTGATGATACACACGGGGGGTCATCAATCGATCAAAGGGGTCAATCAGCGTTTGGCGCAACAAGGCAGTTCGTTGCGTTGGCCATGCTGATGTTTTTGGCATCTTGCGGAAGCAAAAAGCAAGTTTACTATACCGATGCGGCGATGAATGAACAAACCATCACTGCCAAGGGGAAAAGTAAAAAGAAAGATCATAAGAAAAAAGACGAGGGGGTCGTATATTCTTCCGATCCAACGACTCGATACATCCAACAATATGCCGCTATCGCACAAGAAGAAATGCGTCGCTATAAGATTCCAGCGAGTATCACCTTGGCACAAGGACTGCTCGAATCTCAATTGGGACAAGGCGTGCTTGCTCAAAAATCAAACAATCATTTTGGAATCAAATGCAAGCGCGATTGGAAGGGAAAGAGGGTATATCATAACGACGATGCTCCGGGCGAGTGTTTTCGGGCGTATCAAGACCCCAAAGAGTCCTATCGTGATCATTCGCTGTTTTTGGTAGAACGGGAGAGATATGCAAGTTTGTTCCGACTCAAAAAAACCGATTATAAAGCATGGGCAAGAGGCCTTAAAAAAGCGGGATATGCTACAGACCCTGCTTATGCAGACAAACTGATTGGGCTTATCGAAAGATTGAGTCTATGGAAATATGACAATCCAAAAGTATCGCCAGATTTTACTGTTAAAAATCGGGATATTCACATTGTGCAAAAGGGAGATACCTTGTACGGGCTGTCCAAACGCTATAAAATTTCTGTGGATAAACTTAAAAAAATCAATGGGCTAACTTCTTCTGAGATTCAGATTGGCCAACATATACGTTTAGAAAAATGAGATATAAACGCAGTAGTGCTTTGTTTGCGCAAGCAAAACAAGTGATTCCAGGAGGCGTCAATTCCCCTGTTCGTGCATTCAAGGCGGTTGGAGGTACTCCGATTTTTATTCAGAAAGCAAAAGGGGCATATTTGTTTGATGAAGATGGCAACCAATACATTGACTTTATATCCTCATGGGGTCCTTTGATTCTGGGTCATGGCTACAAGCCCGTGGTGCAAGCCGTGCAAAATCAGGCCGAGAAAGGTACTTCATACGGAATCCCGACAGAACTGGAAACCAAGATCGCTGAACTCGCCTTATCGATGGCACCCAACATTGATAAAATTCGATTTGTAAACTCGGGGACTGAGGCCTGTATGAGTGCTGTTCGACTTGCGCGCGGATTTACCGGTCGCGAAAAAATCATCAAGTTTTCTGGTTGTTACCATGGTCATTCTGATGCGTTTCTCATTCAGGCGGGCAGTGGGGCGGTAACCTTTGGGAGTCCAAACTCGCCAGGCGTAACCCAAGGAACGGCAAAGGATACCTTATTGGCCACATATAACAATGTGGACAGTGTGACACAATTATTCAAAGCAAACCCTGATGAGATTGCAGCAATCATTATCGAACCCGTTGCGGGAAATATGGGTTGCATTCCACCCGAAGCTGGCTTTTTGGAAAGTCTTCGGTATTTGTGTGATCAGAATGGTGCGGTACTGATTTTTGATGAAGTCATGACTGGCTTTCGTCTTGCTGCTGGTGGCGCACAACAGTTGCTGGGCGTCGATGCAGATATCGTCACCTACGGAAAGGTAATTGGAGGTGGACTACCCGTTGGGGCTTTTGCAGCAAGAGACGAAATTATGGATGTTTTAGCCCCTGTAGGGCCAGTCTATCAAGCGGGCACTTTGAGTGGAAATCCTCTTGCGATGGCGGCAGGACTTGCTATGCTCACAGCTTTACATGAGCAACCCGAAGTCTTTGATCGGCTAGCAGAAAAAACGGCCTACTTACATCAAGGTATGGAAAGCATACTCAAAAAAAGTCGAATTGATTATCAAATCAATCGATTTGGCTCAATGATCTCCTTGCATTTTACCGATACACCAGTCAAGGACTTTGCTTCTGCAGCAAAGGGAGACAACAAAACCTTTAAGAAATACTTTCACGGAATGCTCAAGCGTGGGATATACTTGCCTCCCAGTGCCTTTGAGAGTTATTTTTTAAACGATGCCACTTCGTATAAAGACCTTGATACAACGCTTGAGGCCTTTTCAGAAACACTTAAAGAACTCTGATTAGGTTTCGTCTAAGATGGTGTCAATTCGAGCAATCGCATCGCGTAAGTGATATTTGGTATTTGTATCCGAAACGCGTTTTACTCCCTTTTCAATATCTTTTTTCAGCTTGTTGAGCTGCCCTCTAGCAACAGATCGGATATCGGATTGACTAACCAGCACGCGAGTTTGATTTCCATAGGTGCGTGCCCAACCCGTTGCAGGGGTTTGGCTTTCCGTCATCAGATAAGATAGGCGTTCGATATAGGCACGTTGGAGATTTCGTCGATAGGTATCGATTTTGTTTCCTTTTGCAAGTTCTGACCAAAGACCATTCTGCAAGTCATTCATCATACTGACAATTGTGTATGCTTGAGCTCCATATAAGGCCTCATTTTCAATCATTCTTGCCAATCGACCAAAATCGAGAATGCTACTGATAATCCTAGTTTGTGTTCTACGCATGCGATCAACTGCCCCTGCAAAATCAATTTTATTTAAGACATCTTCTTCCAGTAACCAAGTCGGTGTTTGGAAAAGCTCTTGATGGAGAAACGACAAACAGTTTTGCTGATGATCTTTGGCAACATGGGTGTAAACTGCACCATCTTGGTCATAGGTTTTATAGTACTCATAAACCCCGCCTATATTGGAGGCCACATGACCCATATAGCGATTGAATTGGCTATACACCTGACCGTATAAAGTTTCTAAATCATCGTAGTTTTTCCCATCCTCAGCCGTCCATTCGATCAGTTTGGGAATGATACGTTTAAGATTCGCAATGCCATAAGCACTAGCTTTGATGGCATCATCTCCAAGGTCTTCTGTTTGTGAACTTGGGTCAACAACCCCAAACTGTTGTCGTCCAAACCGATACATGGGGTCGTCTTCCTTATCGTGAATCCATTGATCGAGAATGGGCTTTTCATCCTCTGCTTTTTCTACGGAAGGGATGGGTCGGTACCCCCAACGAACTGCATGGATGTCATATGGGCCAATGTCTGGCATAAGCGACACATCGCCATCACCTGGTTGGGCAATATAGTTGAAGCGAGCATAGTCCATAATCGATGGAGCAGTGCCGTATTTTTGGGTAAATGATACAGAGCGTAAGGAGTCAACGGGGTAAGCAACGCTACTCCCCATATTGTGTGGAAGACCAATGGTGTGTCCCACCTCATGAGCAGACACAAAGCGGATTAATCGACCCATGATTTCATCTTTAAATGCGACACCCTGTGCTTCAGGATTGATCGCTGCGGTTTGCACGAAAAACCAATTGCGCAACAAGGTCATCACATTGTGATACCAATTGATGTCCGACTCAAGAATTTCTCCAGATCGCGGATCGCTCACATGCGGGCCATTTGCATTTGGAATGGGAGAGGCCAAGTAACGCACAACAGAGTAACGAACGTCTTCAGGACTCCACTCTGGATCTTCTTCTGGTGTTGGCGGGTCTTTTGCAAGAATGGCATTTTTAAAGCCAGCTGCTTCAAAAGCAACTTGCCAGTCTTCAATCCCTTGCTTGAGATATTTCCGCCACTTTTTTGGCGTTGCCCGATCGATATAATACACAATGGGCTTGACGGGCTCTACAAGTTCACCACGTTCAAATTTTTCAATGTCTTCTGGCGCAATTTCCAATCGCCAACGATCGAGGTATCGAACGGTTTTACTTTCCTGAACATCTAGTCCATAATCTACTTGACCTCGTGCAAACCATCCAACACGCTGATCAAAATATCGACGTTTCATCTGCTCTTTTGGCAATAAAATCATCGAATTGTTCATTTCCAAACTAATCGATCCTGTACTCGCATTCGAGGGTGGCTCGGATGAATTGTAGGTTTTTACGTGACGCATTTCTACATTCAAAGGATAGCTCTTAATGCTTTCAATAAACGAGCGGGTCTTATCCAAACCACTGATTTTATATGTTTTTCTTCTCGATGCTGGAAAGCCCATGGCTTTGACATCACTTTCTAAAAATTTATTGACTTGGATTAATGTGGAAGTCGAATCTTTACCAACAGTTTTTACATCAAAACGATACAGTATTGGTTCAAAATTTGAATTAACAACCGCTTCATGTATCGGTAAAGAATCGGCTGCGATGACTTGATGTGATACCACACGAAGTAATACTTTTTTTGATCTTTTTTCCCAACGCAAAACTTGGGTGTTTTGCTTACCTCCTCCAAAGCCAATCCCACTTGCTGTTTTGGCAATCCGTGTGACAACCAGCATTTCACGTCCAAAGAGACTATCTGGGATTTCATAAAAGTAGTTCTCATCAACCTTGTGCACATCAAACAGCCCTTTGTCTGTAATTGCATCCTTGGTGATGATATCATCATAAGTCTTTATTTTGGATGATTTCTCTTCTTTGTCTGATGATTTTTCTGTTTTGGCATCTTCATTGTTTTCTTTGTCTTGGGCATGCAATTGTCCAACGGCAATAAATAAAATAGCGGATAATAGGAGTTGAATTCTCATTGGATATTTCTTTAAGATTCGTATGAAGCGATCTTAAATGTATTAATTTAAAATCAAACCGAAGTTTTACGCTGACAGATGCACAAAAAGACCATCTTCTGACTTGGTCACTTTGGCCAATTTGTGGGCGCTCAGTCCTTTGATGGCTTTATCCCAATTCTTGTTGCTCAGTCCAGCATTCTCTTTTAATTCAGACAATAAAACAGGATGGTTTTTCTTGAGGAGGTTCAGTACAACTTCTTCTTCATCTGTCAATGTTGGGCCTTGCACTTCTGGTCGCATTTGTGGGAAAAACAACACCTCTTGGATCGAACTGTTATCGGTCATCAGCATCACAAGCCGATCAATCCCAATTCCAATCCCCGATGTTGGGGGCATGCCGTACTCTAGTGCTCGAACAAAATCTTGATCGATAAACATGGCCTCGTCGTCACCTTTTTCCGACAAAGCGAGTTGATCTTCAAAACGCTCCAACTGATCGATCGGATCATTGAGCTCAGAATACGCATTGGCCAATTCTTTTCCATTTACAAGGAGTTCAAAACGCTCTGTTAGCCCAGGTTTATCACGATGGATTTTGGTCAATGGGCTCATTTCTTTGGGGTAATCGGTAATAAAGGTTGGTTGGACGTAATGATGCTCACAACAGCTACCAAATATCTCGTCGATGAGTTTTCCGACACCCATACTGTCGTCAACTTCGATTTCGAGTGAACGAGCAGTTGTTCGGAGTTTTTCCTCATCCATTCCACTGACATCGATTCCCGTATGCTTTTCAATCGCTTCAAGGATTGGCACCCGCGGGTAGGGTGCTTTAAAATCAATCGTTTTCTCGCCGACATTCAACGTGGTTGTGCCATGGGTATCGACAGCAACTTTCTCGAGGAGGGATTCAGTCGTTTCCATCATCCAGTGATAGTCTTTGTAGGCGACATAAAGCTCCATAACCGTAAACTCTGGATTATGGGTTTTGTCCATCCCTTCATTTCGAAAGTCTTTGGCAAACTCATAAACACCATCGAGACCGCCGACAATCAGACGTTTGAGGTACAGCTCGTTGGCGATACGCAAGTAGAGTGGAATATTTAATGCGTTGTGGTGCGTTACAAAAGGTCGTGCTGTGGCTCCACCCGGAATGGGCTGAAGGATAGGCGTTTCCACTTCCAAATAGCCCTTGTCATTAAAAAAAGACCGAATGGTATTTGTGATTTTCGTTCGCTTTAGAAAGGTGTCCTTGACTTGTGGGTTTACAATCAGGTCAACATAGCGCATGCGATAACGCTGCTCAGGATCTGAAAATGAATCGTAGGTATTTCCATCAGCATCTGTTTTTGGCAATGGCAGTGGACGAAGAGACTTGCTCAACACATACAGCGATTCCACTTGTACCGTTTTCTCGCCCACTTGTGTGGTAAACAAAGTGCCAGTCACCCCGATAATATCTCCAATGTCTAAGAGTTTTTTGTACACATCATTGTACATGCTTTTATCCTCGATTGGACAAAGAATATCTCTGTTGAAGTAGATTTGTATGCGCCCTTGTGAATCTTGAAGCTCTGCAAAACTCGCTTTGCCTTGAATACGACGAGACATCAGTCGTCCTGCAATGGTAACTTGTTTTCCTTCGACAAATTCATTGCTGATGGTTTCACTATTTGCATCCGCAGAAAAAGTAGCAGCCGGGTAAGGGTCGATTCCCAGCGCACGAAGTTGTTTTAATTTCTCTCGTCTGACGAGTTCTTGCTCAGAGCGTTCCAAATTGAGATTGTTTTACACAAAGATAATCATGCGAAATCAATTAGGTGACTTTGGAGAGGGATTTGTGATGATGCAGTCAACAATTCACCCCAAATTGAAACCTTTTGTAGTGATTCCTGGATTTGTATCCCAAAACGGTTCCGTTGTTGAAATCAAGTCTATCTTTGTAAAATATATGAAAAAGGAAGTTCAATTTCGAGACCTAGGTGTTTTGGATTATCAAACCGTTTGGAATTTGCAACACGATTTGTTTCAACAAACGATAGACACCAAAATTCACAACCGTCGTAACCAAACCAAAACCCCCACCACAAACCATTTTTTGTTGGTTGAGCACAATCCGGTTATTACCTTGGGTAAAAGTGGTTCTGCTGATCATCTTCTCACAAGCAAAGCGGAGTTGGAAGCCCAAGGAATTTCATTTTTTAAAATCGATAGAGGTGGAGATATTACTTATCATGGTCCTGGTCAAATCGTTGGCTATCCTATTCTTGATTTAGACCATTTCTTTACCGATATCCACAAGTATTTGCGTTTGTTGGAGCAAGTCATTATCGACACCCTAGCCGATTTTGAGATCGTAGCGACACGGAGTCAGGGAGAGACAGGCGTTTGGCTAGATGTCAATACGCCCTTTGCGAGAAAGATATGCGCTATGGGGATTCGAGCAAGCCGTTGGGTTACCATGCATGGGTTTTCTTTGAATGTTAACACGAACCTCTCTCATTTCGATCACATCGTTCCCTGCGGGATTCATGGGAAGCAAGTGACTTCCATGGCACAAGAGTTAGCCAAAGAAGTCTCCCTTTCGGAAGTGAAAAAACGCATCACACATCACTTTCAAGAGCAGTTTGACGCTACTTTGGTGCGTTAATCAAATGGGATGTTATTGTGGAATCTGATACACAACCAAACTGTTGTTTTCGCCAGTTGTAGCTAAAAACACATTTCCTTTTCGGTCACTGTCCACGGTTACTGGACCAGCCCCATAAATTGGAAAATGCGGAAGTAGGTTTCCTTTTCGATCAAATAGATAAACCTTTTCTTCTTGCTCATCAACCAAACTGATCAAGGTGCGGTTGTTGACCACATGAATCGAGGGTTCTCCATATAAACCAAAATCGAGTTCCAACAGTCGCCCATTGATTTCGATTTTATTTTCGGTGAGCAACACAAGGTTTTTCCCTCTTGCTCGAACTTGATATGGGGTTTCAAAGGGGAGTGTGCGATAGCTGATTTTACCATTGATTTCAATGCGAAACAGTCGGTTTTTATTGTCCAGCCCAACAAAACCATTTTGATGCAGATACACATCGGAAGACATCACCAAATCATTTGGTGTTTTGATGCGAACATTCCCCCTGCGATCGAGTAAAAGCAGTTTTCCACTTTTTTCGACCATTGTGATATAGTCTCTTGTACCAATTCGAATATGTTTGGGCGCTAAAGTAAGATTGGCTTTTGTACGGTTGAATCCGCTGACTTTCGCAAACTTCCGATCGCGCAATTCTAACTTGTTTTGGTCGATCAGAACAAGTCGATAGTCTCGGGAGTTTTCATAATCAAAAACAGCGAGAGGTGAGGGATTGTTGAGAGTCGAAGAAAAGGGAGGTACAGGCCTTGCATTTCGATCGATGACTTCAAAGCCTTTTTTTGTGGTGTAAGCCATTTGAAGGCGACTGTTTTTATACAAATCAACTTGACGAATGGGAAACTGAATCGGACTTCCGATGGGTCTTGTCCAAGTGCTTTTGCCACTACTGCTGATTAACACTAAATTGTGCTTTTCGTCTTGAACAACCCATTCCATCGAACCGTTAAGATGATTGCGCACAGCGTTTGGACCTTGCGATATGTTGCTTTCAATTGGCGTTGAAAACAAGAGTTTGGGACGTTTATTTTTGATTTTTTCTTGTTTGGATACCCGCTGAAATTGGATTTGAGCAACGCCACTTTCGACCAATCCCACCCCAAGCCAAAAGGGGAATTCGCTCGTGGAATCCATCTGGTTATCGTCAATCAATAGAGAATTGAGTTGTTTTGAAAAGAACTCCTCCACGCCCACAAAGAGCAAAGAGGATTCATTTGGAATTTCTTCCAAAAGTCCAGCAAACTGCTCGTCGCTGCCTAGGGAATACCCGTTGAAGATTTGTGTTAGCACTTCTGTAAGAGATGCTTCGGATGGCGCTAAAAACAATAGGTCATTCAATATAGACGCATGTGTGAACGTTGGCAGATTCAATAAAGGTGCGCCCAGCCGTTGAATCGATTTTTCTTTTGAGAATTGATAGGTCATTACATCCCTCAACTTGCGCGTAGCTTCCGCATTTTTTTCCAGTATGTCGATAACACCCTCAACTCCTGTCATGTCCAGCACTGCAATTTGATTTTGCAGCGTGTGTACCTTGGCAATCGCATGGGCTTGCATCAAAAGACTGTCGATTGGTGGACTTGGTAAATTTTGTTGTGCGTTAAAGCGATCCCGAACAGCGGAGAATCGATCAACGTCAAATCCATATAGTGATGCTCCGATCATTGTAAGGGGAAGATTTGAAAGTAACTTTGACAGATCGTGTGCCTGATTGGTTACCAGACTCATTTTTGTCAACTTCTCTGCGGAGAGCAAACCGATGGCGTTCAAAATGGGATTTCCATTTTCGATTTCTGGCTGAATGGCTACCCAAGACGAAAAATCGGATAGGGCAAAGGGAACTGATGTCCTAAATTTCTCAGTCAATAGGGTTTGGAATCTCTCATTGATAAAAAGTTGAAAAGGCCCTGCTTTTGAGTTGTACAGTTTTTGAAGATTTTCATCTGGGCGATTTGGTGCACTGTGAAGTCGGATACTGTTCTCGATTAAAATTTTCGAGTCAGATTCAAAATAGGTATTCTGATGAACAACAGCATAGCGGTCGATGCTTTGCTTTTCAAACCGAATAACTGGTAAGTTTTCATATTGTAGCGTATCACCAACAAGTTGGGGAACGCTATCGATTGTAGCCAAAGGACGAATCAAAAGGTACTTGTATTCTTCGACACCCTCTTCATGATAACTGACGATACACTCTTGGAAAGATAACCAATGTTCTTCTACGGATACAAGCGGAGCGAGAAAACGACTGAGTTGTGGCTGGCTATTTGAAAACTCAACTAAGGATTCCATATCCTCGGTATGAAGAATTGCAAGGGGTTTTGCAGGGATAAAGCCAAGGGGGTTCACCGTTGTCTGCGGTGGGGTTGAGCATTGCGTCAAGGCAAAAAGCACAAAGCAAACGAGCAAATAGCGCATGGTACAAAGTTAATAAAGTTAAAAGTCGAATTGCGTTTGTGTGGGTAATAATGTAAAACTTTTTCTATGCCATTGTGACACACCAACAGACTGGATGCCTTTTCGGTGTTTTTTGGTTGGATATCCCTTGTTTGTATCCCATCCATAGTCTGGGGATTTACTGTGAAGTTTCTTCATAAAATCATCTCGTTCAGTTTTTGCCAGTACCGATGCGGCTGCAATATTGAGAAAGCGGGCATCTCCTTTGATCATGCATTTATGTGGGATATCGAGATAGGGCGTAAAGCGGTTGCCATCAACAAGAATATATTCTGGTGGGGGATTGAGCTTTTGAATGGCGAGATGCATGGCTTCGATCGATGCATTGAGGATATTGATTTCATCTATTCTTTCGGGGAGTACGTGGGCAATGCCGTAGGCGATGGCAACCTGCTCGATTTCTTTTCGCAATTCGGTTCGTTGTTTGGCAGTCAGTTTTTTGGAATCGGTAAGCAAAGGATGTGAATAGGAGGGGGGAAGGATTACAGCAGCAGCCGTGACAGGCCCTGCCAAGCAACCCCGACCAGCCTCATCGGCACCACATTCAACAAACTTGGTGTGTTGGGTTTGCATTACAACTAAGATTCAAGATTAGTAGAATGATAAGTTGACCTAATAGGAACCATCCAAAACGAATGATTTAGTTAATTTCATAATTCAATTTGTCGTTTTGATAACTCAATATTTTTGACCGACTAGAGATTGCGTCCCTTATAATTTGTTTTCCAATCGAAACCCTTTTTGCATAAGTTTCATATGTGTCCTCCTTCCAATTAAATTTTTTATCAAACAAATCACTTGGGGAGATATAGCAATAGACATATTTGTTAATTACACTATCCATTGATGAGCGTTTATTAATTTGGTGGATATTGTGTGCTAAAAGCATGACTTTGTGTTTTTTGGAATCATCAATCAGACCCTCAAGCACCTCATTGTAAATCGGAGTGATTTTTTTTAAGCTAAAGTTGTTATATTCTGTATTTCCGAGTTTTATAATCGGTCTGATTTGCAAAACATCAATGTCATATTTCCCAAAAGTGTTGTAAAATTCACTTAGTTCAGAAAAATTATCTTCATTAAATGTATAGTTTACTCTTAATGATAAAGGGTATCGTTTCTTTAGCGAAGAAATGATAGACAAAGAGTTCATAAATTTTTCAAAATCTCCTTTCGCCATCATCGTTTCATAAGTTTCTTTCCGAACACCATGAAGTGATATAATAATTTCTGAGAGCCCCTTGGACACCCAATCTTCCAATTTTTCCATTTCCAGTAAATTGGCATTTGTGGTCAGACTAATATTTGGAACATTGTATTTGGAGGCAGTTTCTACTATTTTACTGATGTTTTTGTATAATGTTGGTTCTGTTCCACACCCAATTTGAAGTTTTAATGCACGTTTGAAGAATGCTTCTCCCAAATACTCGATTTCATCTTGAGGAAAAATACCTTTTAACTTCTTCACATAATCCTTATCTGTAAAATAGCACATTTTACATCTTAAATTACAAGCGTTTATAGGGTCAAAGTGAATGGCTAAATATCTTTTCTTTAAAATATGAAGTAAAAAAAGACCTAGAAATTTAAGTCTGAAATTTTTTATTGACCTATTTAACTTAATCAGTTTGTATGTATTCATGTCTTTCTTCTTTTGAAAAAATATCAATTAAACAATTAATATAATTTTCGGTTGTGCTCGACTGCAATTATTTTATAACGAATTTACAATAATGATCTTAATCAATATCCCTAATTCTATAACACATAATACGAATTCAATTACAAACGATATTTATCACTGTCCACCCGAATTCTCTACCTTTGCACAAATGAATTCGATCAGGTCTGTTTTTGTCGTATGTTGCTTGCTCGTTGCTTTTGCTGTCCAATCTCAATTTCGAACAAATACAAAGAGACCACTTACGACAAACGGATTTCAAGGAAACTTCTCGTCAAACAATCAATTTCAAGGGTCTTTTCAAGACCAAGACAGTTTGTTTGGCAAACGGTCCAAACAAAAGTTTACGGAAAAGAAACCGATAACAGACTATCTGATCATTTCACAGGATCGAGACACCACTTTTGTGGATACAACCCTTAGCGTTGCAAAACAACACAAATTTAACTTTCGCCGAAAGGACGATTTTGAACACTTGGCGTTTGCCAACTCAGGTCAAACCGTTAATCATCTGACAATGCAATCGGGTCCGCAGTCGATTTTGCCAATGCCTGGCTTTCGTGCCAAATCCCATCAAATGTTTCAGCCCCATGAGGTTTCCTATTATCATGTGCCAACGCCACTGACTGAAATGTATTTTAAAACGGCATTTCAACAAGGTCAATCTACCGATGTGCTGATCACAGCAAACCTCAGTCCACGTATGAATTATGCGATTGCCTATCGGGGCCATCGCTCACTTGGTCATTACCAACACAATTTGTCTGGGGTGAGTCAGCTTCGTTTTTCGAGCTGGTACGAAAACCCAAATCGCAGGTATCGATTGCGATTTCAGATGGCAAACCAAAAAATCGAACAACAAGAAAATGGTGGGCTAGACGATGTATCTCTTCAGAACTATACGGACAAAATCACAGAATTTGAAGATCGGGCTCGTCTGTCGGTCAAGTTTCAAAATGCAACTCATTTTTTTACAGGAAAACGCTATTTATTAGAGCAGGACTATGCACTGATTATGACATCCGACTCGATTCCAGTACCTGCACTCCGCCTCGGGCACCGCATACAAACCGATTCGCAACGACACACCTTTGATCAGCTATCGGCAGTGGAAAGGTTTGGAACGCTTGCAGAGGGCTATACAACCCCAAAAGACAGGGTGCACTACACAAGCACAAGACATGATGTATATGCGCTTTTTGAACAATCAAAATGGGGTCAAATCGAGGCCTATGGATCGGCCTTGCAATACAGCTACAACAACGCACACACGACCCTTGACCGCGAGGTCAATGAGTCTGGTATTGCCGTGGGTGCAAAACTCGGGTTTTCATTACAAGACAGTCAATTGAAGTTTCATTTTGAGCAGTCAGCAGACGATAAGCAGTTGGGGGGTTTTGCGCAGCTAACCGCTTCTTTCCCTAAGATTAAAAAAATTCGTTTGCAAGGCGGTTTTCGCTGGGAGACCTATTCCCCCGGATTTACCATGCTGAATTATCACAGTAGCTATTCATCTTTTATCTGGCAGAAAAGCATGCTAAAGACCAACCGTTCTACCCTTTTCTCGACTTTGGATGTACCAAAACTTGGCTTGTTTTCGGTTTCTTTGACAACGCTCGACAACTATGCCTATTTTCAACAAGACTTGGAAAAAGGGTCTTTGTTTGCAAGCCCTGAACAATGGAATGAAACGATACACCTGCTCAAAGCGCGTTGGGATAATACGTTGTCTTTTGGCGTATTTTCATTAGACACAAACCTTCAGTTCCAGCAAGTTGACGACAACGCTCCGATTCATCTTCCAGATCTCTTGGGGAGATCAACCATTTCCTACACTGATGAATGGTTTCGCAAAGCGGCCTTTGTGCAAATTGGAGCGACAGTCAAATACTATTCTTCGTTCTATGCAGATGCATATAGCCCCATACTTTCCGATTATGTGGTACAAGATGCCGTTAAAATTGGGGGAGAACCTTTATTTAGTGCCTTTTTTAATGCGAAAATCCAGCAAACACGGCTGTATTTTAATGCTGAAAACTTAGGTGCTGCATGGAACGGTAATAACAGATTGGCGGCACCAGATTATCCGTATCGGGATTTTATTTTACGATTTGGGATTGTCTGGAACTTTTTTCAATAAAATTTATGGATGACTCGGTAAATCTCCGTGTGTTTTTGTTGGGAGTTGTGTAGTACCCATCAAAAATTGATCGACTTGATAGGCAGCTTCTCTACCCTCAGAAATTGCCCAAACGATCAAAGACTGACCACGTCGCATGTCACCCGCAGCAAAGATGTGGGGAACATTGGTCTGATACGACTTGGTGTCTGCATTGATATTTGAGCGCTCGTCAAGTTGAATGCCGAGTTGCTCAGCCAAAGTTGGCTCAGGTCCCGTGAATCCAAGGGCGAGTATGGCAAGGTCGCAAGGCCATTCTTTTTCAGAATTCGGCTCTTCCACGAGCTTTGGCCTTTCCCCTTCTTGTTTCTCCCAACGTACTTGTACGGTTTTAAGACCGGATAGTCTGCCATCATCATCTGTTACAAACTCTTTGGTCATGATGCTAAATTCACGCTCACTTCCTTCTTCATGCGAGGAGGAGGTTTTGTGTTTAAACGGCCAGTAGGGCCAAGGGTATTCAGCCGTTCGGTCATCAGCAGGTCGTGGCATGATTTCAAAATTGGTCACACTCGCCGCCCCTTGGCGATTTGAGGTACCAATACAGTCAGAACCCGTATCTCCACCACCAATCACAATGACGTTTTTGCCTTGTGCGTGTAGTTCAGGATCGACATCTGTCAGTCCGTCAACCCATCGGTTGCTTTTTGGTAAAAAGTCCATCGCCTGAACGACTCCTTTTGCATCTGAGCCGGGAATGGGTAATCTTCTGCGAACGGTTGCTCCGCCACAAAGGACAACAGCATCAAAATTCTTGAGCTCTTCTACACTGTAGTTTTTACCAACCTCAACCCCTGTTTTGAAGACAATACCTTCCTCTTCTAGGATAGATACACGTCGGTCGATGATTTGTTTTTCCATTTTGAAATCAGGGATTCCATATCGCAGCAATCCACCGACTTTTTCATCTCGTTCAAAAACCGTGACAGTATGTCCCGCTCTGTTGAGTTGTTGGGCAGCAGCCAATCCGGCTGGACCTGATCCGACAACGGCAATGGTTTTTCCCGTTCTGTTTTTGGGTGGGTTTGCCTGAATCCATCCTTCTTTAAATCCGCGTTCAACGATGTATTTTTCAATCATTTCAATCGAAACAGGCGGATTGATAATCCCCAAAACACAGGCTGCCTCACATGGCGCTGGGCACAGTCGGCCTGTAAATTCTGGAAAATTGTTTGTAGAATGTAGAATTCGAAGTGCTTTCTTCCAATCATTCTGATAAACAGCATCGTTAAAGTCAGGAATCATATTGCCAAGTGGACAGCCACTGTGACAAAATGGAACCCCACAATCCATACAACGTGCTCCTTGATCTTGTAACTTTTCTTCACCAGGATGAACCGTAAATTCCTTGTAGTTCTTGACGCGGTCAGCGACAGCTATATTTGCCTCGTCAATCCGATCGTACTCTAAAAATCCTCTTAGCTTTCCCATATCAGTTTACTTCTTGTTTGGCCTCTTCTGCCAAGCGAGCTAGCGCTTTTTTGTAGTCCGTTGGCATGACTTTGATAAAATTCTTTTTCTCTGCTTCCCAATTGCTGAGGATCGCAATTGCTTTGCTACTCGCTGTGTGTTTGACATGCTTGTTGATTAGCTCTTCCAAATGGGTGAGATCATCAATAGAAGGGTCTTCTAGTCCGATCATTTCCATATTAAAATTACGCTCATCAAAAGTACCGTCAGGAGAATATAAATAAGCGATTCCACCACTCATTCCAGCAGCAAAATTACGTCCAAACTCGCCAAGGATAACGGCGATACCGCCAGTCATATATTCACAACCGTGATCCCCAATCCCCTCAACGACTGCTGTTGCACCAGAATTGCGAACACAAAAACGCTCACCAGCAATTCCATTGATGTAGGCCTCACCAGCTGTTGCACCATAGAGGGCAACATTACCGATAATGATATTTTCTTCGGCTTTGTAAGAAACGCCATCAGGGATTCGGGCGACAAGTCGAGCACCCGAAAGGCCCTTGCCAAAGTAATCATTGCAGTTTCCAATCGTTTCCAAATGGAGTCCTTTGGTGGCAAAACAACCAAAACTTTGTCCTGCAGAACCAGTAAAATGTATGGTCAAGGTGTCTTCAGGAAGACCGTCAGCCCCATATTTTTTTGAGATTTCATTACTTAAAATCGCCCCTACACTTCGGTCGGTATTGTGAATGGGAAACGCTAGGGTTTGCGGCTCTAATTTTTCAATGGCTTTACTTGCCTGAGAAATCAGTGTGAAGTCAAGAACGTTCTCTAGCTTGTGATCTTGCTTTTCAACATTTCTTTCGGGTGTTCCCTTTTCCACATCGGGCTTGTGTAAGATGCTCGATAGATCAATGCCCTTTGCTTTAAAGTGGTCAATCGCATCGCTCATATTCAACTTTTGGCTTTGTCCGACCATTTCATCAACGGTTCTAAATCCAAGTTGTGCCATGATGCTTCTCAATTCCTCAGCGACAAAGTGCATATAATTCACAACATGCTCGGGCTTTCCTTTAAAGTTTTTACGAAGCTCTGGGTCTTGTGTCGCGATTCCGACTGGACAGGTATTGAGGTGACATGCACGCATCATAATACACCCTGTTGCGACGAGTGGTGCAGTTGAAAAACCAAATTCTTCAGCACCGAGCAAACAGGCAATTGCCACGTCTCGACCCGTTTTCATCTGACCGTCACATTCCAATACAATGCGCCCGCGTAGGTCATTTAATACAAGCGTTTGCTGTGCCTCGGCAATCCCTAGCTCCCACGGCAAACCAGCATGCTTTAGAGAGGTGAGTGGTGATGCGCCAGTTCCACCGTCATATCCCGAAATTAAAATTACATCTGCTTTGGCTTTTGCAACACCAGCAGCAATGGTTCCAACACCAACTTCAGAAACCAACTTGACATTAACGCGAGCTTCTCGATTGGCATTTTTCAAATCGTAAATGAGTTGTGCCAAATCTTCAATCGAGTAAATGTCATGGTGTGGCGGTGGTGAAATCAATCCGACATAAGGGGTTGAGTTCCGTACAGACGCAATATATGGATTGACTTTTGGACCTGGAAGTTGCCCGCCTTCACCTGGTTTTGCACCCTGCGCCATTTTGATTTGAATCTCTTGTGCATTGGCCAAATAATGTGAGGAAACGCCAAAACGGCCGGATGCAACTTGCTTGATCGCACTGTTGCGCCAGTCCCCGTCTTTATCTCTTGTAAATCGTCGTGGGTCTTCTCCTCCTTCACCAGAATTGCTTTTCCCGCCAATGCGGTTCATCGCTTTTGCCAAGGTTTCATGCGCTTCTTCGCTGATGGAACCCAGTGACATCGCACCTGTTTTAAAGCGTTTCGCAATCGCTGTCCAAGGTTCGACTTCCTCAATCGGAATGGGATCAAGGTCGTCAAAAGAAAACATACCGCGTATGGTCATCAATTGCCTTGATTGGTCATTGACCAACTTGGCAAACTCTTCATAGCTTTCAAACTTATTTTGTTGGGTTGCCACTTGCAACTTCGCAATTGTGGCAGGATTGAGCATATGTGCTTCTCCATTCCGTCTCCATCGATAGCTTCCGCCAATTTCCAAATCCTGACTCTCAGCAGCTTCTTCATTAGCAAAGGCCTGGTGGTGACGAAGAGAGATTTCTTTTTCGACTTCAAACAGCCCAATTCCCTCAATACGTGTTGGCGTATTGCAAAAGAATTCATCAATGAATTTCTGATTCAACCCAAGTGCTTCAAAAATTTGTGCACCGCGATAGGAGTGAAGTGTGGAAATTCCAATTTTATTCATGATTTTGACCAATCCTTTAGCGATGGCCTTATTGAAGTTCTCAACGGCTTGATCAGTCGTGATTTGAATGCGATCTTGAGAATGTACAAGATTGTCAATAATTTCATTGACCATATAAGGGTTGATCGCGCTTGCACCGTACCCAAATAAGGTTGCAAAATGATGCGGTTCACGGGGTTCTGCAGATTCAATCACAATCCCAAACTTCGAACGCATACCATGCTTGGTCAATCCGTGATGAACGGCAGAGCAAGCCAATAGCATCGGGATAGGTGCTTGGTCGCGATTTACTCCACGATCTGATAAAATGATGATGTTCGCTCCTTCACTAACTTTTTCCTTGACTTGACTGATGACATTTTCAATGGCTTGCTGCAATCCGTTGTGCCCTTTTTCGACATCATATAAAACAGAGACAGACGCAGCTTGAAAGTCTTGGTGTTTGATAAATTTGATTTTATCCAAATCTTCGTTAGAAATAATCGGATTTTGGATACGTAATTTTTTGGCGTGTATAGAGTCAATTGAAAACAAATTGTAATCACTGCCAATCGAAAGTGAGGTATCGGTTACAATCTCTTCTCGGATTCCATCAAGTGGAGGATTGGTTACTTGTGCAAAGAGTTGCTTGAAGTAGTTATATAGCAGTTGTGGTTTGTGGGAAAGCACAGCGAGTGGTGTATCTGTTCCCATTGAACCAATGGCTTCTTTGCCCGCCGACATCATCGGGATAATCAAGGTTTTGATATCCTCTTCCGTATATCCAAATCCTTTAAGTCTCTGCAAATAGCTCGTTTGCTCTTGCGGCGTTTTGTTGCCGGTGTAAGGAACGTCTTTTAAAGCCAATAGATTCTCGTCCAACCATTTTTGATAGGGTTGTTTGGAGGAAATAATGTCTTTAATTTCTCTGTCTTCAACAATGCGCCCTTCATTCATATCTACAAGAAACATACGACCTGGTTCTAGGCGTCCATGAGTGGCTACATTTTTAGGTTCGATTTCCGTAACGCCAGTCTCAGAAGACATCACGACATATCCGTCTTTTGTTACGGTGTATCTAGAGGGTCTCAAGCCGTTTCGATCGAGTAGGGCTCCGATATAATTCCCATCTGTAAATGGAATAGATGCAGGACCATCCCAAGGCTCCATGATACAGGAATTAAAAGAGTAAAATGCTTTTTTTACAGGGTCCATGCTTTTGTGCTTTTCCCATGCCTCAGGAACCATCATCATCATGACTTCTGGCAACGATCGCCCTGTATGCAGTAACAGTTCAACGACCATGTCCATAGATGCAGAGTCTGACTTTCCGTTTAAAACGATTGGAAGAATAGACTGGATATCATCTCCAAAAAAGTCACTATTCAAAAGCTCCTCACGTGCTTTCATGCGGTTGAGATTCCCGCGATAGGTATTGATTTCCCCATTGTGACACATATAGCGGAAGGGCTGCGCCAAATCCCAAGTGGGAAAGGTGTTGGTAGAAAAACGCTGATGGACTAGAGCGAGTCGTGTTACCACTCTCTTATCGGTCAAATCTGTATAGAATCTTTCAATGTCTTCTGGAACCAGTAGGCCTTTGTAAATCAGCGTTCGCGTTGATAAACTCGGCAAATAAAAATAACTGGCTTGCGACATTTTGGTTGCATAAACCTTGTGTTCTGCAATTTTTCGCGCGATGAATGTCTTGGTGTTGAGTTCTTTTTCGTTGAGCGTTACGCCTTCCGCAGGACGAACAAAGACTTGCTCAATGTGGGGTAACGTACGCCCAGCGATCTCTCCGACAACCATTTGATTTGTTGGAACTTCTCTCCAACCGATGACTTCAAGCCCCTGTTTTTCGAACTCCTCATTGAGGGTGTCTATGCAAAACTGTCGTTGATTTTCTTTGGTAGGTAGAAACACCATACCAAGGGAATAGGTTGTTGGATCTGGCAAATCAAAATCACAGACTTGCTGTAGAAAGTCATGTGGGATATCGATCAGGATACCAGCCCCATCTCCTGTCTTTCCATCTGCACTCACCGCACCCCGATGTTCCAGTTTGACGAGAATATCAAGTGCTTTGTGGATGATGTCATTTGTGCGCTTACCTGCTAAACTACAAATAAAGCCTGCTCCACAGTTATCGTGCTCAAATTGGGGGTCGTATAGTCCTTGTTTTATCATCATAGCGTCTCAAATATATCCATCTGTTTGTGATATTCTAACAACATTGCTTCTGATGGAATGAAGAAATACAATATTTTTAAGGAAAAGCGAAAATAAATACTTATTTCGTACTATCTATAGTTGATATTGTGAAATCATCAAAAAATAGAAAATTCGAAATTTAAAACCCCTAAAATTGAGGGGTTGTAAACAAAACTGTAAAAACATTGATTTTTATACCTATATAAAATGAGGGGGTGTTTTGCAAAATTTCTCATTATGATAAACTTAAAACTAACATAAGTTTTTTGGCTAAAATTAAAACGAGGTAGTATATTTGATACCACAAAATTGATATATGGAAACGATCATTATTATTGTATTTGTACTTGGTTACCTCGCAATTACGCTTGAGCACAACCTTCACATTGACAAACTTATTCCTGCACTTGCCATGATGGCCATTTTATGGGCGATGATTGCCTTGGGTCACTTGGATGTGTTTGACATCGATGCGGTCAATAAACAACTATTGCCGACGCATATCGAAGAAGCCCTTTTACACCACCTGGGTAAAACAGCAGAGATTCTTGTCTTTCTTTTAGGCGCGATGACGATTGTTGAAATCATTGATTATTTTAATGGTTTTGCGACAATTAAACAGTTTATCCGAACACGAAATAAGGTCTGCTTACTTTGGATTTTTGCTTGTTTGGCTTTTGTTCTTTCAGCGATTATTGATAACCTGACTGCTACCATTGTACTTGTCACCATCTTACAAAAAGTCATTCACGATCGAAACCTTCGGTTGTGGTTTGCCGGGATGATCATTGTCACTGCCAACGCTGGTGGTGCATGGTCTCCGATTGGAGATGTCACCACCACAATGTTGTGGATTGGTAAAAAAGTAACGACCCCTGAGCTGATTAAATACTTAATTGTACCTTCTTTGGTATGTATGATTGTACCCACTTTTATCGCAAGTCGCTACAAAATTTTCAGAGGAGAAATTGATAAGATGGATGACAAAATCGAGTTGACGCCAAAGGGACCAACGATGCTTTATCTTGGACTTGGGTCGATTTTATTTGTTCCTATTTTCAAAACAGTAACGCATTTACCACCCTACGTTGGGATGATGCTTTCACTTGCTGTGGTCTCTGTTTTTGCTGAAGTTTTCAGTCGCTCCAAAGCGTTTGTAGAAGCCAAGTCAAACTCTGGTGCGCACACGCATCACAATCCAGTACACGTGGCATTGACTAAAATTGAGATGCCGAGTATCCTATTTTTCTTAGGGATTTTGATGGCTGTTGCTGCTCTTGAGTCTCTTGGGTTGTTGTTTGGATTTGCACAAGACCTGAATGCTGCAATTCCCAACTCCGATATCGTGGTTGCAATCTTTGGATTTATCTCTGCGATTATCGACAATGTTCCCTTAGTCGCTGCAAGTATGGGAATGTTTTCAGAGCCGATTGATCATCCGCTTTGGCATGCCATCGCATTTGCTGCCGGAACAGGCGGGAGTATGATTATTTTTGGATCAGCAGCTGGTGTTGTTGCTATGGGAATGGAGAAAATCAATTTTTTCTGGTATTTAAAAAATATTTCTTTCCTGGCACTTATTGGCTCTGTATCTGGTTACCTAACCTTTATGCTGTTTAGAGATTACATCTTGGTGTAAATGAATTACAGCCAAACCCTCGCTTGGTTGTTCAAACGCTTGCCCATGTATCAGCGGGTTGGTGCGCCAGCCATGCGTTTGGGATTGGATCAAATGAAACGCTTGAGTGCTGCGTTTGGAAATCCCCATCGCAGCTTGAAGTGCATTCATATTGCTGGAACCAACGGCAAGGGCTCTACGGCACATATGTTGGCGTCGGTTCTCCAAACGGCTGGATATACAGTCGGACTTTATACCTCTCCCCATGTAAAGGATTTTCGAGAGCGAATCAAAATCAATGGGCAACCGATTGATAAAGACATTGTTGTTGATTTTGTGAATGAAAATTTCGAGACACTTGAAGCGGGGAACTACTCGTTTTTTGAAGCGACAGTTGGCATGGCGTTTTCGTCCTTTGCAAAGACGCAAGTGGATGTTGCCATTATTGAAGTTGGCTTGGGCGGACGGCTTGATGCCACCAATATCATAACCCCCATTTTATCAATCATTACCCATATCAGCAAGGATCACCAACAGTTTTTGGGAAATACCATCGAAGCAATTGCTGCGGAAAAGGCAGGGATTATCAAAAAGAATGTACCTGTTGTCCTGGGTCAGAATAAGGAATCGGTGCAAAAGGTGATTCTTGACAAAGCCAAATCTTTATCCTCACCTGTATTTTTTGCGAATCAAACCGAAACTTTTGCGACGGACTTGCTCGGAGATTATCAGAAAGAAAATCTTGCCACTGCATACATGGCTCTACAAGCCCTCACAGAATTTGACGTCAATGAAAACCATATTCGAGAGGGGCTGCAAGCGGTTGCTAAAAACACAGGTCTTCAGGGTCGATGGCAGATCATAGCGGACTCACCAACCGTGGTTGCTGATGTTGCGCATAATGAAGCGGGAATAGCAGCTGTGATGAATCAACTGCAATCAATGACCTATGACCAACTTCATATTGTATTTGGTATGGTAGAGGATAAAGATTTTACACAAATTCAGCAATACCTACCCAAGTATGCGAGCTATTATTTTTGTAGCCCCAAGGTCGTTCGTGCAAAGGCAGTTGATCAGTTATTTGCAGAAGCCAATCGTTTTGGATATAACGGTAAACCCTATGCGTCGGTTTTAGACGCTTTACATGCTGCAAAAACGATGGCATCCCCTTCGGACATCATCCTTGTTTGTGGGAGTTTATTTGTCGTTGCAGAAGTGATATAAATCCCTTTGATGTTCAAAAAAAGAGATTATATTTGCATCCGCTAGGGCGCGTAGCTCAGTTGGTTCAGAGCACTTGGTTTACACCCAAGGGGTCAGGGGTTCGAATCCCTTCGCGCCCACAATCAAGCGTAACTTTTTTACGTTTTAATTCAAAAAAAGCGCAACAAGTTTTACTTGATTGCGCTTTGTTGTTTAAAACGACTGGACTGCAAGGACAGGAAGTTACATTTGCAAGAGCGGTCGGAGAGGGAAGGTTAATCCCTTCGCGCCCACCATTTTAACCTCACTTGTAAAGTGGGGTTTTTTATTGGTAATTCGAAATGTAATGGTCTTCCCTATCTTTTTTTAGCATTCCAACAGTTTCATCCATAAATTTATTTCTATCACCTCGTGTTTTAAAGACCCATATGCAAATAGAATCATGACTATGATAAATTGCCTTTAATTCATCATTAATTTCACATATTTCTTTTGGTATTTTGGTCTTTATACAAATCATTTCATTTTAGTATTTGGTAAGATTCATTATATAAAAAGGTTTATGAACAAAATTTAGAATTTGTTCATGACCTGAGTTTACTTTATTCTTTTCTTTAATTCAACGATATATTTATCCATGATAGTATCGTTTCTAATGTCGTTTAGGTCGTTGTTATCAAAATAATCTAAACCTCGTTTTCTGTCAAATCGCGCCCTTCCACGACTGCGTTTTTCCAAAAATTCCTCGTAACTTTTTATCGCATAATGATTGATACGTATTTGATTTGATACAGGTGTTCTATCCCAAAATCGTTTTTTAGTAATATTTCCATTCGAATCAATATATCTACCAAGAATAACAGGTCGATGCGCCGAAAAAAAACGTAAAATCAATCTGGGGTTAAGAATGACTTTTATATGACGATTAAGTTTCTGGTCAGGTAAAGAATGGTCTTTAAACCGTTCCATAACAAACCCTTTTTCTCGTTTTTTGGCTCCGCCACTACCATAAACCAACCAATTCATTTGAACTCCTGAAAACCGACCTAAACTACGCAGATAGTCTGGTATGGTTTTGTGTTTGATCGGTACGATAAATTCATCTATATCCAAAAAACCCAAATACTTCGTGTGGCGTTTATGCTTTCTCACACAGTTGGCATAAGCCTTAAGTTGCATTTTCTTTCCAGGAAAATAACAGTACTCTACTAAATTCGTATCGATATAAGGTTGCAATATCTCTCGAGTATTATCGGCACTCTCGTTGTCGTAGATAAAGAACTTTTCAACACCCAACATCTTGTGGTATTCAATCCATTCTTGCAAATAACGACCTTCGTTTTTGGCAATTGCACAAAGGGTTAGATAAAACGGATATTTCCTTGTAAACATAAATCTGAAACCGAAATTTTGTTGCTTTTCGATTGTATCTAACAAAAATATATTATTTAAAGTTTAAACTATAGTTTGACATATAAACTTTACTTAAAGGGTATTTCTATTAAACAGAACACGCTTAGATTTAACTTATATTTGTTTACAGGTGTCACAACTAATTGAAGGACCACATACTTTATGGAAATAGATTTTGTAATTACTTGGGTGGATATGAATGACGCTGAGTGGCAACGTGATTTTGTCAAGTATTCAAAAAAAACAGAAAATGAAAAGAACTCTGTTTCTAAGGCACGCTTTCGGGATTACGGTTTATTGAAATTCTGGTTTCGCGGTGTTGAAAAATTTGCCCCCTGGGTACGTAAGATCCATTTTGTAACTTGTGGACAAAAGCCTGAATGGTTGGATGAAAATCATCCAAAAATCAACCTTGTCAACCACAAAAATTTTATTCCAGAGCAGTTTTTACCCAGCTACAATTCCGTCGTTATTGAACGTTATTTGCATAAAATTCCTGATCTGTCAGAGCATTTTGTGTATTTTAATGATGATTTTTACATTATAAATCATTTAGATAAAAGTCGATTTTTTCAAAATGGTTTGCCCTGTGACATTTCCATTTTTCAATACAACCCAAATTGGTCGCAATGGTACATACGTATCAAGAACAACATAAGACTCATTAATCAACATTTTGACAAAAAAGAGGTCATGAGTCGCTTTCACAATAAGTGGTACAACCCGATTTACGGAAAAAAATTGTGGATGAATTATGTGATGAAGTTTTATTCAAAATTTATAACGTTACGTACACCTCATAATGCTCAGCCTTTTTTAAAAAGTATGTTTGAAGACGTATGGAAACACTGCGAAAAAGAATTAACAGAAACTTCGGCAAACAGATTTCGTACAGTAACCGATTATACCCCTGAGCTATTTCGTGCTTGGCAAATGTGCACCGGCAATTTTACGCCTTACAACACCTATAGCGACACCAAAATGTTTGCGCTCATGGTACAACCAAAACAAAAAAAAGCTTTACAAGTAATTCGAGACCAATCTTACAAACTTATATGTCTAAATGATAATGTTCGTATCCGTAATTACGAACAGGTTATTGGAAAGATTAAAGACGCTTTTGAACGTATTTTGCCAGATAAATCGAGTTTTGAACTATAGATTTACTATGCAAAAAAAGCAAATCATTGTATCCTTAACTTCTATTCCTGAGGCATTGCCTTTCGCCGCTCAAGCAATACGGTCCATTCTGGAGGGTTCACTTCTTCCAGATAAAAGAGTGCTTTACTTGACGGCTCAACAATTTCCTAGTGGCAAAACCCCATCAGACCTTCAAAATTTATTAACTCCAAATTCAATTTTTGAAGTTCGATTTTACAATGAGATCATTCGCTCATATACCAAGTTAATTCCCGCACTTCAAGATTTTCCAAATGATATTATAATTACGATCGATGATGATGTACGTTATCATAAGAATATGCTAAAGCGCCTATTGAGCCGCCATAAGAAATACCCCAACGCGATCATTGGACATCGCATAAGACGGATAAAGTTGAATGCCAGGAATAGAAAATGGAAATGTTATAAGCGGATCAGTCTATTAACACGCAGTTTTAGACCGAGTTATAGAAATTTACAAACTGGAGTTGGTGGGGTTTTATACCCACCTCATTCGTTATCCGAAAAAATGCTAAAACCTGAG
>CAXRDL010000033.1:0-7896 GCA_964229535.1 Flavobacteriaceae bacterium
ACTAGTCCTGCGCCTACAATTGCTGGAATTTCCATAATGATTATTGTTTTAAATATTAATAATGTTAATGTGCTTCTTCATGTTCTTCCACTGCAAATCCAAAATACAAAGCGGATAGCATTGTGAAAATATACGCTTGTAGTAAGGCAACTAAAACTTCGATAATCGAAATTGCAAATGCCAATACAAATGATAAACTACTCCCGAGCCAATTGTTGAAAATAAACATCAATCCAATTAAACTCATCAATACGATATGGCCCGCCTGGATGTTGGCATACAAACGGATCAACAATGAAAACGGCTTTATAATCACCCCTAATAATTCGATGGGTGCTAACACGATTTTCATCAATACAGGCACCCCTGGCATCCAGAAAATATGTGCCCAATAATTTTTATTTGCGGTGAGGTTGGTGATCAAAAACGTCAATAAAGCCAGTCCAAATGTGACGGCGATATTTCCAGTGACATTTATTCCTAATGGTGACAGCCCTAGGATATTCAAAAACCACACAAAAAAGAAGATGGTGAGCAAATAGCTCATATATCTTCTGTAATGCTTTTTTCCAATGTTGGGGATGGCAATGTCATCGCGAATGTAGATGACAATTGGCTCAAAGAAACGACCAACACCAGCAGCAATACTGCCGTTTGTTTTGTAAGAATTTGCCAAGCTGCGAAACAAAAAGAACATCAAAGCCGCAGTAAATAGCATGGTAACCACACTTTTGGTCATCGACAAGTCAAGTGGTTTGTCGTTGGTTACTTTTTTGTCCACATCATACGTTATGATTCCCTCCGCATCGGTGCGATAAATTTTTCCATGATAAAGCTTGTAATACTTAGACCCAACTTGGTGTACCGCTTTACCATGCTTGAGCTTAGCTGATGAAAAGGTGACCAATTCATCATCCCACAATATCACAGGAAGCGAAAATCCGATGTATTTTTTCTTGCCTTGGTCTGTGGTGTAAGAGCCAATCGAGAAGTCGTGGGTGTCTTCTAAGTGGTGGCGAATGTATGCCTTGATTTCGGACTTTAAGTCGCCTGGCTTTTCTTTATCTTTTGGTTCGCCCTCAGCTGCCTGAGCAAAGAAGCTCAAAAAGACAAAAAATATCGCCGAAATAAATTGTTTTTTCCTCATGCGAATTACGGGTGCAAATGTAAATTATTTACCGTTAAAAATGAAATGGATTTCGACAAAAAAAAGTAGGGGTTAGGCGCGCTGCAAAACTCGAGATGCAGCATAGGTCATTGTAAACAGAGAAATCAGGTATGGAACAAAAAATAAACTGAGTTCATCGCGACCTAGCAACCCGTCTGATTTGAATTCGGGATAGATCAACAAAAAGAAAAACCCAAACTTCAAAATGCTGCCACCCATAAACACAAAACCAACAAGCATTGTGTTTTTTTTGTGTGTGGCGAGGACTGCCCAAAAAATAAGTACTGCCAATCCAAAATTCAGCCCATAGCAAAGCCACATGATTCGGATTTGTCCCCAAAGTGCGTCGGGCATCAAGGTGGTGTGAATCACAAACGCCAACGAAAGTGCGATAAGTAATCCGCCACCAAGCTTGAATAATGGTTTAATCATGATTGAGGGTTTTGAGCTGTTGCAACAAAATGGTTATGGAAACGAAAAGACCCAGCAGAACACAAATCAATGTCCAAGTCCGATCGGTTTGATAGGTGAAATCGAGCCATTGACCTAAACGAGCAGAAGCATAGATTGTAACCCCGAGTTGGGCAGCATAACCAGTAAGGGCTAACCAACGTAAAACGTTGGGTTTATGCGGTTTTTTCAGATTTTTCTTCATCGGCGGGCTGTAGGGATTTGATGGCTTTTTTCATCAAACACTGTGCGTTGAGCATCGCACCTGCTTCTACCGCCAATTTTCCGACGATCACTTTACCATCGATCACCCCTTCGTCCTTGATTGATAAGAGATTAGATGCCTCGATCGTTCCCTCAAATGTCCCCATGATATCTGCGTTTGTGCAGATGATTTTACCTTTAATTTTACCCTCTTGACCAACAACGACACGACCCGTGGTTTGTACCGTTCCTTCAAGAGTTCCATCAATACGAAAGTCGGATTCGGAATGGATTTCTCCAATCACCTTGGTATTGGGCTCAATAAAATTGATTTTGATATTGTTTCTAGAGTTGTCCATTTGTTGTTTTGTTTTAAATCCCATTTCGGTTATTCTTTGGTTACATCTTTGAAAATGAGGATGTCCCGCAAAGCGGATGTCAAAGCTACAAAATTTTTGATTTTACGCAATTCGGGATAAATTCTCAGCAAGTTGTCACGATAATCATTCGCTTGATCCTCGGACGTAAATCGCTGAACCACCAACAGCTCGGTTTGTCTGTCAAGCACATCAATCGTTGCACTTACTGTTCGTTGAAGACCCTGAGAAGAAATCGTTCCTGTTACTTTGGCTTGTATCCGTTTTGTAGCGTCGTGATCTTTTCGATCAAACACAAAATAAACCAAATAACGATCGCCTTCTTCAGCATGAGTTGGGGTGAGGTCTTTGATTTCTAGCAGTCGTTTGCTGGCTTCTTCTCCTGCTTGTTGGTTGGGAAACGAAATTGCGACTTCAGACAAGGCCGTTTGATATGCCGTCATGCCATCCAATCGACCGATTGCATGAGCCCGTAACAATGCAAAACGCGAGCGCAAGGTCTCGTCTTGTAACGAGAGCATAGCCGTAAAGCACTCATCGATGACCTCTTCGAAAGCTTGGGCTTTAAAACGGTCTTCAAGCGCAGTGTATCGTTCCTCAAAACGGCTCAGCGCTTCTTCCATGGCCTCGGGGTTTTGAAGGATCATGGCGTATTGAGAGTCTGGGTATTCTGTGATAATGCGGTTTTTATAAGCCGCTGCTTGGTCTCCAGCTGTTTCCAACTCGATTTGATAAAGGTGGTATAAAGACGGCAAATTGTATTCAGTGTCTAGAGACAGGAGCGTTTGCAATCGGTCTTTGGCTTGAGGGTAGGCCCCAAACTGTTCTTTGTATGCCAGGCCTGCGTCAAAATAGGCCGCATTGCGCACTTGACTTAAGCTGTCTTTGGCTTCGGGTGGCGGAATCTGACTTGTGTAGGTTTCAACAATATAACGGGGGTCAAGTGGTTTCTCCTCAACTTCATCTTCAGACGCACTTTCATATGGGATCAATGCGACAGATTGCAAACTCGAATAGCGCCAGTTGTCTGTTTTTTTGATATTCCCCCAAATGCGATAAAACTCACTCTCTCCGCGAGTCCGAGCCGATCGGTTGTAAAAATAAAAATCACTGTCAAAAAAAGAAGTGTTGGCAGCCAATTGCTGTTGTCGTTCTTGTTGGACAAGTTTAAGTGAATCTGCTGTTTTGAGGGCTTTGATATAAAATTCAAATATGGCGGTTTGCTCCTCTGGGGTTTTATCGATTAGAACCAATAAGCTGTCTGTGGTTTGTCGAGTGGTCTCATAGTCAATAATGTCGTTGAGCTTGTCTCTTTTGCGTTTGATTTTTCGATACTTACTTGTTTTGGGAGGCAAGACTTGCAAGGTGCTGTCGAGGTATGCCCCAGAAAGGACAAATTGATTTTCTTCAAAAAACACATTACCCATGGTTTCATAAGCCAACCCTTTTAAAATCATGTCTTTGGTGTTGGTTCGCAGACTTGCATTGATCAACTCTTTGGCAAAAAGGGTGTCATGGATTGACAAGCTGTATAGTGCATAACTAAAATGAATTTTGTCCAAGTAGCGTTTGTTTTCCTCGTTTTTGGTCAACTTACCGTATTGTTTCTGGACGGTTTCTTCATCTGATTGGCTGGTATTTAACTGATTTAGCTTCGCATGTATCCAATAGGTTCTGGGAATCCGTCGATTGAGATCAATTATCCTTTGGTAGGCAACCGCTGCCGAGTCGCGGTGTTCGAGTTTATCATGCAATTGTCCGATAAGATAATAGTATCGTGCGCGGGTAGCGTTGTCTTTTGTAAAGGCGGCTGCATTGTAAAGTGGTTGGGTCGCTTGTTGGGGTTGGTTGAGGGCAAGGTGTGCCTTTGCCAAATAGGCAGACGCATCGGCTGATTCTGCTAGAGTGAGTTCGGAGTTGGACAGTAGCTCCTTAAAAATTGTAATGGCACGTTGTTCTTGTAAAAGCTGAATAAAGACTTTGGCTTTCCAAAGTTGGGCTTTATTTACACTACTTGTGTTTGGCAGCTGGTCAATGATATAATTGAAAGCATCTAGGGCTTGGAGGTATCTACCGTTGTAATAGCGTGCCTTGCCGAGCAACATATAGGCCTCGTCAATTTGTTGATTGCGTTGTTCGTTGCCAAACTGCATGCTGTGCTTTTGCACAGCGATTACCGCTTTTTCTTCTCCTCTTGAAAAGCTGGCGTTTTCTTTAGGGCTGAGGGTAAACAAATCTACTAAAGGAAAGGGTTCTACGGGCAACTGCTCCCAAAAATTGGGTTGGTGAGATGCGATTTCTGCTTCGATTCCAGCAGCAATGGCTTCCTCTCCGTTGAAGAGTACATTAAATTTGGTGGTCGTTTGATGATAGGCCCTGTTTACCGCTCGATCCTTGCGCGTTGAACAACTGGCAAAAACAAGAAATACAATCGCTACAATAAACACATGTTTCATGTAGATAAAACTCTTATTTTGGCGGTTTGGTATGGGATTCATCTTGTTTATTTGGTAAAAAACGCCTCGAGTTCTTTTAATGTTTTCGCTGTGGTTTGTAGGTCTTTAACAATTTCCCCTTTTTCCAAGACCGCTATGCGTTCACAAACCTCCGTCACATGCTGAATGTCATGGCTCGAAATCAGGATGGTTGTGTTTGTATCTTTTCCTTTTTCGGTCAAAAGTTCTTTGAGCCGAATTTGTGTTGTAGGGTCTAGATTGGCAAAGGGTTCGTCGAGAATCAGGAGTTCGGGATCGCCAATAAAGGTTGCAACCACGCCCACTTTCTTTTGGTTTCCTTTCGACAAGTCACGGATATATTTCTTTTTGTTTAGAATCTCATTATTAAAAAAATCAGCATACCCAGCCAGTAATTCGTCAACATCCTCTTTTGAAACCTTGCGCAATTCGCCTATGAAATAAAAATACTCCTCCGGAGTCAAATAGCCGATTAAAAAGCTATCGTCTAAAAAGGCAGCGGTATTTGTCTTCCAGTCTTCTGAAGTACTCACATCAACCTGGTCAATCGTTACTGAGCCTTCCGTAGCTTGGATCAAGTCGAGTAGCAGACTGAACAAAGTTGTTTTTCCTGCCCCGTTGTTTCCCACAAGTCCAAAAACTTGACCCTTGGGGATATCCATTTCAGGAATGTTGAGAACAGTCGTGTCTCCGTAGCGTTTTGTCAATTGTTCAATTCGAATCATGTGCTTTGTTTATATGCATTTAGGGTTTTGTACTTTTCTGTTTTATACAGCGTCTCTATCAAGTCGAAGACCTTATTTTTTAAGAAATATCCGAGAATTCCTGTGCAAGCGACTGTCATATAACCAGCCCATTCCCCTCCAAAAAGACTCCCCACAAAATAAAGAACCATTGGTAAAAACAGTTTTGGTAAAGTCAAGAGCAAGGTCTTTGCATTAAATGCCTGCTTGTCACCAAAGGGTTTTTTGGTCGATGTCAAATCGATTGGGGTTTTGATGTAGGCCCCCGAAAGCAATACCAAGTACCCATTGATTCCAATATTATAAATCGCTCCTGTAAGGATCGCAGCATATACGTCCCAACCAAACAACATATAAAAACTCCCCAATAGGGTGCTGACAGCAGTAGCAATTGTAATCATAGACCACTTGGCGTTGAGGTACTCTCGATAGGCGATGTTTTGGCTCATCATCAAAGGGTAGTAGGCGCTATCCCAACTCGGTACATATTGCCCGAAGGTGAACAAAAACCCCCCCGAGACAAAAATTCCAGCAAAAATTTTCCAGACAGGACCCTCATATAAGCCCCCTGATGAGTCTGTAAAAAATAGAAGTCCATAAAATAAAAACATCAGAGAAATCCAAAGTGTTATTTTGGAGCGTTTGTTCCTCAAAATGAGTTTAATGTCGTTTTTGATAAAAATTGCTGTTCGTCCAAAACGATTGAGCCAGGCCAATTGAATCTGTTGTGCCTCTTTCTTGGCCACCTGTAGTCCTGCATCGAGATACATTCTGTTCTTAAAATGAGTAAAGGTCAATCGGTACAGCAATAACAGTGCCAGCCAGGGAATCAGGGTGTAGATTGGTTTGTTGTAAAAGCTGTCAAATACTGGGCCCATATAGACTGTAATATCAAAAATATCGTAGCTCTGAAAAACGGCAAAAAAAACCAAAATCACCGCAACTGCATAAAACAAATCGTTGCGATCGTTGATCAGGATATTGATATAGTTGGTGCAAAAGACAATCGCTACAATTGCCAAATGCCAGCTCAATACCTGATAAAATGGATATCCGTTATTGACCAAAACAACGGAAAAGGGTATAAAGAAAAACGCATTTGAGACATTAAAAAATGAAAATATCGTTCGCCCGAGTGCGTAATGGAAAATGGTATTCACTTTGATCGGTAAGGTCAACAAGGCCTGAATATTTAGAACTGGCATTTTTTGAATAAAATATCGCCAAACAATCCAGAAAGAGGTTCCATAAATCATGTATTGATTGATAAAGCGCAAGGGGTCAACCCCCATTTCTTCATCTAATACATAAAAGCTCCCATAGCCCAAAAGCGTGAACATGCCGATAAAATACAGCATCCCAAATAGGTAAAAAACAGAAGTAATCACGCCCGATGTAAATGCGGCAGAGCGGCGATAAGATTTCCATTGAAGTTGCAGTAATCGAAGAAACATCGGGTTTTTTTGGACTCCCAAAGATATCATTTTTATATGTTTGTAAAAAAATTCGCTATGTCTGGATTCCATCCTTTACAAGTTAAGGAGGTACAGCGTCTGACTGATGATGCTGTTGCCATTTCGTTTTCCATACCAAATGAGCTTGCACAACCCTTTTCGTTCAAGGCAGGGCAATACCTTACCTTGTCTCATACCATTGCTGGTGAGATCGTCAGGCGGTCCTATTCGCTTTGTAGTGCGCCGCACGAAGAGGGATTACGCGTGGGGATTAAAGCCATTCCGAACGGATTGTTTTCCAACTATGCCAATACGCAAATCAAAGTTGGTGACACCCTTGAAGTGGGTGCTCCAGAAGGGCGGTTTGTCTATGAGCCCAACGGAAACAACAACCTTTTGTTGTTGGCTGCGGGCAGTGGGATAACTCCTATTTTGTCAATTGCCAAGACTGCCCTCAAAGAAACAGACGGAAAAGTGGTGTTGGTGTATGGAAATCGATCGGAAGACGACAAGATGTTTGCGGATGAATTACAAGCCCTGCAAGCCGCATATGGCCAACGCTTTGAAATTGTGCATATCTACAGTAGAAAGAAAACGACTGATGCCCTTTTTGGACGGATTGATATGTCTCACATCAACTATGTGCGAAACACTTTGTTTAGCCAACTAAACTTTGATGATTTTTATGTCTGTGGGCCTGCTGGAATGATCGAAGCTTCTGTACAAGCTCTCTCCGACTCTGGCGTGCGTAATGAAAATATTCATGTGGAGCACTTCACTGGGGGTGGTGAAATCGACCGTTCAGTGGAAGGATTCGTGCAGTATGAAGTGATCTTAGACGATGAAACACATCCGTTTTCTGCCGATGCGAGCAAGACCGTATTAGAAGCTGCCATCGATGCTGGTATCGACCCCCCTTACTCCTGCCAAGGCGGGGTTTGTGGTAGTTGTATTGGGCGGGTAAAAGAAGGTGAGGTCCGTATGGTCAGCAATCAGATTCTTTCCGACGGCGAGGTAGCTGAAGGC
>CAXRDL010000034.1:0-36065 GCA_964229535.1 Flavobacteriaceae bacterium
GCGTGTTCTTCTTGCTCAAGCCCTTTTCGGAAATCCAGACGTTTTGATTATGGACGAGCCAACCAATGATTTGGACTATGAAACCATTCAGTGGTTGGAAGAATTTTTAGCCAATTATGACCATACCGTGATTGTTGTCTCCCACGACCGTCACTTTTTAGATTCGGTGTGTACGCATATTTCAGACATTGATTTTGGAAAAATCAACCATTATAGCGGAAACTATACCTTTTGGTACGAATCGAGCCAATTGGCTGCACGACAGCGGGCACAGCAAAACAAAAAGGCAGAAGAGAAAAAGAAAGAACTCGAAACCTTTATCGCACGCTTTAGCGCAAATGTTGCCAAGTCCAAACAAGCGACTTCTCGTAAAAAGATGATTGATAAACTGAATATTGAGGAAATTAAACCATCCTCTCGACGATATCCAGCAATTATATTCGAACAAGACCGCGAGGCGGGTGACCAGATTTTGAATATCAACAGCTTGTGCGTCAATCAAGACAACACTCCTTTGTTTGATCAGATTGATCTTAATTTGGCAAAAGGGGATAAGGTCATTGTCTTTTCTAAAGATGCAAGAGCGACGACTGCTTTTTACGAAGCCATTAGTGGAAATCAGCCAGCTACAAGTGGGTCAGTCGATTGGGGAATTACCACCTCACAGTCGTATCTGCCGCTAGACAATAGTTCGTTTTTTGAAAACCCACTTTCACTCGTCGATTGGTTGCGACAATACGCACAGACAGAGGAAGAACGTGAAGAGGTCTTTTTAAGAGGGTTTTTAGGAAAAATGTTGTTCAGTGGGGAAGAAGCCCTTAAAATGTCAAATGTACTCTCGGGTGGAGAGAAAGTGCGTTGTATGCTATCCCGCATGATGATGCAGCGTGCCAATGTCGTTTTAGTCGATGAACCGACCAATCACCTCGACTTGGAATCCATTACGGCAATCAATAACTCCTTGATTAAGTTTAAAGGGACGGTATTGCTTACAACTCATGATCACGCTTTTGCACAATCTGTTGGAAACCGCATCGTTGAACTCACGCCGAAGGGAGTCATTGATCGACATATGACTTTTGACGAGTATATGTCAGATGAAAAAATTAAGGCCTTACGCGAAAAAATGTATGACTAGAGAGTGGTTTTCGCTTTGTCGTGCTCGTCTCGATGAACCAAAACCTGTACTTCGTCTGCTGAGGCAGGAATCGCAAAGCCAGATCGCGCAGCTGAAGTTTGCTGATCACGTAGAATGCCCTTGATGCCAATCTCTTCTAAATCAAAAAGGACTCGTCCAGCTTCAATACTGCTACCTCGAAACAAAACGATGTAATCCTTTGCCATTGGCTAGTTGTAATAGGTGCTATCCCAAATTGCTCGACTAAAGTTTTTGCCAGCAGCAAAAGAGTAATAAATCACAATAGCTGCGATTGACTTAAACATAAACATAAAAATCAAAATAAAGTCAGACCAGTTTGGTTCCGCACTGAAGAGAGTAAGCGGCATAAATGAGGTCAAAACTAAACTCAGCAATAAAATCGAAAGGATGCTGGTAACAATGTTTTTAAATGGCCACATCAATAACAATCGAAGGGGATGGAGGTCATTCCCCCATTTGTGAATCAAATAATAATACTCATTTCCGATCGGAACAAACAATAAAGGGTCATCCGCATTTTTGAGTTTGAACAACTTGGAAGGTGCAACAATTTTCATGTTTTGCAACTCCGTGTTGTGCGCATGCTCTAATGCTTGTATGCTTTCAATGGCTTCAAGAGGTATATCACCTTTAAAATAATCAAGGTCCAAAAAGCGCAAACGGTAGTTGATACACGTTTTTTTAATCGTGTCACGATGAAAAATTCGCTTGGTTTCCAATTGCTCAAAATCGAATTGGTTGTACTTGCGACGTAACGATTTTTCAGGTGTTGAAAATAAAGGAATCGTGTCTTGAGATTGAAGGAGGACTTTGTGAAGATCGATAGCGGGTAACATATTTTTTCTTTTTTAGCAATACCAAAGGTACACAAAACAAAAAGAAAGCCAAAAGAAGAAAACGGATTGCTAACGCAATTCAGCGCCAAATTCATTTTGAAGTTTATCAAAAATTTTTTTTATAACTTTATCTACCTGCTTGTCTATTAGTGTTCTACGATTATCACTTAAAGTAAAACTTAAAGCATAAGACTTTTTACCTTCTGGAATCCCTTTGCCTTCATAAACATCAAAAAGTTGAATTGAAGTCAACAACTTTTTTTCGGTTTCTTGTGCGGCTCTTTGTAGGGATTCAAAGGAGACATCGTGATTTACAAGAAGAGCTAGGTCACGGTTGACAGACGGAAATTTCGAAATCGTTTGAATATGCTTAGCTGTACTAGTTGCGAGTGCTTTATATGTTTCGATATCGATTTCGGCAACAAAGATTTCATTCTCGATACTTAGACTTTCAAATGCTGTAGTGTCTAGCTTTCCTATCGATCCAAACGTATTTTGCCCATTTTGAAGAGATATACCTTCGCTGAAATGCTTTTGATTCTCCAGTGTATTTTCCGTGTAAACGATTCCTGCTCGTTTACAAATGGCTTCGATGATCCCTTTTAAGTAAAAGAAATCATTGGATTGCCCGTTGCTACGCCAATGATTTGCCTGTTGCATTCCAGTTAAGCCGATAACCAGTTGTTTTCTTTCGATATAATCCGAGCCATCTTTTTGATATGCTTTTCCAATTTCAAAAAACCGACAATTGTTATTTTTTCGATTGAGGTTGTACTGTATGGCATCAATCAAGCCCCCAAATAGAGAAGTACGCATCGCTGAGAGTTCTTGACTCAACGGATTGACAATCGAAACCGCATTGTCATTCTCATTCTCTTGCAATTTGGTCAAGGAATTATTGTAGATTTCAAAAAAACCAAGATTCGCAAGTTGTTGACTGAGTACCCTTTCCGCACGGTCGGCTGGTTTTTCACCATTTGGCATCGAAGTGATTAACCGATCTGAAAAATCAATGCGGTTATATCCATATACTCGCAAGATTTCTTCAACAACATCTGCTGGTCGAGTTACATCCACCCGATAACTGGGGATTGACAGTCCGAGCGTGGTTTCAGAAACATTGTTGATTTTGATATCTAAGGAAGTTAAGATCGACTTAATTTCTTCTCTGGGAATCTCTTGTCCGATCAACTTGTTGATGTAATCAAATTGAATCGTCAGTTGGTGTTGTTCTACCTTGTTGGGATAATCATCAGAAATTTCACTTGTAATTTTACCACCTGCAACTTCCATAATGAGCAATGCAGCGCGTTTGAGTGCATAATCACAAAGTTGGATATCAATTCCGCGTTCAAAACGAAAAGAGGCGTCTGTGCTCAGCCCATGACGCTTGGCCGTTTTTCGAATTCGAACAGGGTCAAAATAGGCACTTTCTAAAAACACTTCTTTTGTTTTCTCAGTAATTCCTGACTCAGTCCCACCAAAAACACCTGCGATACACATCGGCTTATCTCCGTTGCAAATCATAAGATCTTCTTCATGTAGTTTTCGTTCAACACCATCAAGAGTTATAAATGAAGTCCCTTTTGGTAGTGTTTTTACTTTAACGGTATTGGAAGTAATTTCTTTCGCATCAAAAGCATGCAAAGGTTGTCCGATTTCGTGTAGGACGTAATTTGTCGCATCAACAACATTGTTTATTGGACTGAGCCCAATTGCCTTGAGTTTGTTTTGGATATGGGCTGGTGAGGGACCTACATTGACCCCCGAAATTCGGACACCACAGTAGCGAGGCGCTGCTTTGGCATCGAGCACATCTACCCGAATGGGTTTGAGAGATTGGTGGATGTGAAAATCGTTTACACTGGGCGTGATGAGTTTGGTCTGTATGCCCTGTTGCAACCAACCTGCTTTTAAATCTCTGGCAACGCCCATGTGACTCATGGCATCTGCGCGGTTGGGAGTTAGGCCGATTTCAAATACTTGATCGCTTTCGGGCGAAAATACCTCTTGACAAGGGGTTCCTGGCTTCCATTTATTATCTAAAACGATAATCCCATCATGGCTTTGACCAATGCCAATTTCGTCTTCAGCACAAATCATACCCATACTCACATGATCACGGATTTTAGCTTTTTTGATTTTAAATGGCTCGCCAACAATGGGATAAATGGTGCTTCCCACGGTCGCAACGACAACTTTTTGTCCTTTGTCAACATTTGGCGCTCCACATACGATTGGCAATGGCTCATCTTCACCAACATCAACGCTCGTGACTTTGAGTTTGTCTGCATTGGGATGTTTTTCGCAAGTGAGTACCTCGCCAACCACCATACCGTCTAACATTCCCGGTATGGATTCATACGTGTGAATACCTTCAACCTCCAAGCCCAAATCTGTTAGAAGGTCACTTATTTGCGCTGCGCTCCAGTCTGTATTGACAAATTGACGTAGCCAGTTTAATGATATTTTCATTGATTAATGATAATGGGGTAAAGATACAACGAAGATTTTTTCTATCGACGCTTTTTATGAGATGTACTTCCAAATTCCCTTACCAGATTGTAGCATTCGTAAGGTATCAGCAATTGGTTTGTTTTGTGCTTTTGCCAAAGTTGGATCGTCCGTCAACAAATCAATGGCTACATTTCGAACTTGATGGATGACTTGTGCATCACGGCTTAGGTTGGCGATACGCATCTGTAGGATTCCACTTTGCTGGGTCCCCATAAGATCTCCGGGACCTCGGAGTTTTAAATCCACTTCGGCAAGCTCAAAACCATCTTGCGTGCGTACCATGGCCTGAATTCGAGTTTTGGCATCGTTGGACAATTTGTTGCCAGTCATTAAAATACAGTAGCTTTTGTCTGCCCCACGCCCAATGCGCCCTCGTAGTTGATGAAGTTGGGACAGTCCAAATCGCTCCGCACTCTCGATGACCATCACACTTGCGTTGGGAATATTTACCCCCACTTCAATGACTGTGGTCGCCACCATGATTTGTGTTTTTCCACTTGAAAAACGTTCCATCTCAAATGCTTTGTCCTCAGATTTCATTCGTCCATGAACAATACTAACTTGATAATCCGGTTGTGGAAAATCACGTGATATGCTTTCAAATCCATCCATTAAATCTTTATAATCCATGGTTGAAGATTCCTCGATCAGTGGATAGACGATATAAACCTGACGCCCTTTTGCGATTTCACTCTTCATAAACTGATTGACTGCCAATCGGTTTCGATCTGTACGTTGAGCAGTTGTAATCGGTTTTCTGCCCGGAGGTAATTCATCGATAATTGAGCTTTCCAAATCGCCATACAATGTCATTGCCAAGGTGCGGGGGATAGGAGTGGCTGTCATTACTAAAATATGGGGTGGAATTTGATTTTTCTTCCATAGCTTGGCTCGTTGAGCGACACCAAAACGATGTTGTTCGTCAATGATTGCGAATCCTAAATTTTGGAAATGAACATTGGGCTCGAGCACCGCATGTGTGCCGACAAGAAGTTGTAATTCACCAGATTGAAGTTGGTTGTGTATTTCCTTTCTTTCAGTTGCTTTGGTAGCGCCAGTAAGGAGCTTGATGGTCAAACCCAACGGTGCGGCAAGTTGAGATAGGGTCTGGTAGTGTTGCTGTGCCAAGATCTCAGTAGGAGCGACTATGGTCGCTTGCATTTGATTGTCTAGGGCAATCAGCGCACTTAAAAATGCAACGATGGTTTTTCCAGAGCCGACATCACCCTGTAAGAGTCGATTCATTTGCGCACCACTACCAAAATCAGAACGAATCTCTTTGATCACTCTTTTTTGGGCATCTGTCAACGAAAAGGGCAAATGATTGTTGTAAAAGCTATTGAAAAAATCACCAACCTTGTCAAATAAATGCCCTTTAATCTGTTTTCGATGTTCTAACTTTTTCTGTAAGAGTTGAAGTTGGATAAAAAAAAACTCCTCAAACCGAAGGCGTTTTTGGGCTTTTTCGAGCTGACCTAAATCTTTTGGAAAATGAATGGCACCTAGTGCCTCTGTGGCTCCGATCAGTCCATGGTCATTTCGAATGTTGTCCGACAGCGTTTCCCGTACACCCAAATGCAATTCGTCAAAAAGATGTTGCATTATTTGACGCATCGTTCGGTTGGTAATACTTCGATTAATGAGTTTTTCGGTAGATGGATAAACGGGCTGAAACACGGCAGGCTTTTTTGTTGCATCTGGTGTTTCTTCCTCAAGTTCGGGGTGAGCAATGGAGCAGCGGGAGCCGTACCACAACAGTCGGCCAAAGGCAATATAGCGAACATTTGTTTGAAGCTGCTTTTGAATCCACTGGTATCCGCGAAACCAAACAAGCTCAATTTCGCCAGTTGAATCTTGAAAGCGAGCAACGAGACGTTTCCCTTTGGCTTGATTGATCAGGCGGATATCGGTAATTTTTCCGATAATCTGCACGTCAGCTTGCACTTTTGGTAGCTCGGCGATGCTGTAAAATCGAGTGCGATCTACATATCGGTTTGGGAAGTGATACAGTAAGTCCTTACAGGTGTCAATCCCCAATTCGTTGCGAAGCAAAGTGCCGCGATTTGGGCCGACTCCCTTTAGGTACTCAATGGGCTTTTCTAACAACGCTGCTGCCATATAACGAAGATAAATTTTTTCAAGAGAATTGTTGATAAAGTCTGCTTTTGTTATGGGTTGGCGACTGGATTTTTTCTTTTTTACACGTACTTTAGTAGCTGTGGAAGATTACCTATCACAACTCAACGAAGCACAACAAGAGCCAACAACCCATGTGGACGGACCACTTATGGTCATCGCAGGTGCGGGATCTGGAAAGACAAGATTGTTGACCTATCGGATTGCGTATTTGATGCAACAAGGGATAGATGCGTTTTCCATACTGGCATTGACCTTTACCAACAAAGCAGCTCGAGAAATGAAAACTCGAATTGCTGAGATTGTTGGAGAAAGTGAATCTAAAAATCTGTGGATGGGAACCTTTCACTCTGTTTTTGCTCGAATCTTACGTGCAGAAGCAGATCGATTGGGCTATCCTTCTAGCTTTACGATTTACGACACCCAGGACTCGGAACGCCTTGTCAAGTCGATTATCAAGGAGATGAATTTGGATACAGAAATCTACAAGCCAAAGCAAATTCGAAATCGGATTTCTTCCTTTAAAAACAGTCTAATCACGGTTCGTGCCTATCACAACAATCCTGAATTGGTTGAAGCAGACAGAGAGGCCAGACGCTCGGCCATGGGAAATATCTATAAAAATTACGTCGAACGTTGCTTCAAAGCAGGGGCGATGGATTTTGATGATTTATTGCTTAAAACCAATGAGCTTCTCAATCGCTTTCCTGATGTATTGGCAAAATATCAGGATCGCTTTCGGTATATTTTGGTCGATGAGTACCAAGACACCAACCACTCCCAATATTTGATCGTCAAGGCCCTGGCAGATAAATTTCAAAACCTATGCGTGGTAGGAGACGATGCGCAGAGTATCTATGCGTTTCGTGGTGCCAACATTGAAAACATATTAAATTTTCACAAGGATTACCCTGACGCAAAAACCTATCGTCTTGAACAAAATTATCGTTCTACAGAGTATATCGTTGAAGCAGCTAACAGTGTGATCAATCACAACCAAAACAAACTCGATAAAACCGTGTGGACTGCCAATGAAAAGGGTGAAAAGATTGTAATCCATCGCAGTCCATCAGATGGGGATGAGGGTCGATATGTGGCGCAATCCATTTTTGAGCGAGCAATGAATTTGCAACTGCCTTATACTTCGTTTGCCATTCTGTATCGAACCAATGCACAATCTAGAGCGATGGAGGATGCGTTGCGAAAGCGAAATATTCCGTATCGAGTGTATGGTGGTCTTTCTTTCTATCAGCGAAAAGAAATCAAAGATATGCTCGCTTACCTTCGTTTGATTGTTAATCCGAAGGATGAAGAAAGCTTGCGGCGAGTAATCAATTACCCCGCTCGGGGTATTGGGACGACTACGATGAACAAACTAGTGGTTGCCGCACAGGAACACAATCTTTCATTGTTTGAAGTTGCTGATCAAGCCAATCATTTGCCGATTCAAATCAATGCTGGTACAAAAACAAAATTGGTCAACTTTGCGACTTTGATTAAAAGTTTTCAGGTTTCGAATGGAAATCAAGATGCCTTTGAAACCGCAGATATGGTTGCTAAAAAAACAGGGTTGGTACAAGAACTAAAAAAAGAAGGAACGCCAGAAGCTGTCAACCGAGTTGAAAACATCGAGGAATTGCTAAATGGGATCCGAGATTTTGTCGAAGGCCAGCGTGAAATTGTAGATGCCAAGGGATCATTGGTTGAATTCCTTGAAGATGTTGCTTTGGCGACAGATTTTGACAATGAGACAGCTGACGAAAATTCAGTGTCTTTAATGACTGTTCATTTGGCGAAAGGATTGGAGTTTCCGCATGTCTTTATTGTGGGAATGGAAGACGATCTGTTCCCCTCAGCTATGAATATGAATTCTCGTGCTGAATTGGAAGAAGAGCGTCGATTGTTTTATGTGGCGCTTACTCGGGCTGAAAAACAAGCAACCCTGACTTACACCCAGTGTAGATATCGCTGGGGCAAACTCAATGATGCTGAACCAAGTCGATTTTTGACCGAGATTGACCCATCTTATGTGGACAACCGTGTTGTGGAGTCAAACTACGAATATAAGCCCTTGGTTGACCCCTCTATTTTTGGGGATGATCAGCAAAAAGTTCGCTTTAAAAAACCACCAACAAAATCAACACCTAAACCTGTACCCAAAAACTTGAAGCCTGTTTCCACTTCATCTCAGTCGTCCGCCGTCGAACTCGGGGGCTTGGAAGTGGGGGCAAGGGTAAGTCACAATCGTTTTGGTGCAGGCACAATTGTTTCCATAGAGGGAAATGGGGGAGATGCAAAAGCGCTGATTGATTTTGATGCAAATGGTCGAAAAAACTTGCTTTTACGATTTGCAAAACTCGATATACTATAGAGATGCGATTGTCATTTTTTGGGCTTAATGAAAGAGTAATTCAAAAGGCGGTTGATGTTATCTCCTCTGGTGGTCTGATTATTTATCCCACCGATACGGTATATGCCCTGGGTTGTGCAAGTCACCATGCCAAAGCCCTTGAGAAGCTGGCGAAAATTAAACATGCAAAAAAGACAAAACCTCCTGTGAGTTTGGTTTGCGCATCCATTTCACAAGCTGCTGACTACACGGGACAAATGGATAATACAAACTTCCGATTACTCAAAACGTATTTCCCGGGTCCATATACTTTTGTTTTACCCGTTATGCAAAAACTCCCAAAGGCCTTAGGGAAACGGGACTCTATCGGGATTCGGGTTCCCAATCACAAAGGGATTTGTGCTTTGATCGAAGCTTTAGGTCAGCCACTGGCATCTGCATCGCTCCATCATGAGGACGAGGTGCGAGATTATACTACGGATCCAGATGAGATTGAACAAGAATGGGGTTCTGTTGTCGATTTGTTCATCGATAGTGGTTTTGGTGGAAATCAGCCGTCAACTGTGGTAGATTTGTGTGTAACACCACCCAAAATCATTCGTCAGGGGGTAGGTGAGTTTTTATAGAACAAAAAAAACGCAACCAAAAGGTTGCGTTTTGTAAAGATTCTTTTTGCGGTGGCTATTACTCTGTAGTAGCTGCCATTGCTTCGTCAAGTAGACTGTAAAACTGGTCCAATTTTGGAAGTAATACAATGCGAATACGTCTGTTGTTTGCACGTCCAGAAGCAGTCTCGTTGTCATCGACTGGCATATATGAGCTACGACCAGCAGCGATCATACGGTCAGGAGCAACGCCAAATTCTTTCTGAAGAACGCGAACGATTGAAGTAGCACGATTGACACTCAAGTCCCAATTGTCTTCAAATAGGTCATTGCTGATTGGGAGATCGTCTGTATGTCCTTCAACCATAAACTCAAACTCAGGCTTATCGTTGATGATTTTAGCAACTTTTCCAAGAACTTCCTTCGCACGAGCAGTGATTTTGTTACTGCCTGTGTTAAAGACCATTTTGTCAGAAATTGAAATGAATACAACACCTTTCTCAACATTGATTTCAATATCACTATCGTTGATATCGACAAGTGAGCTTTTCAATGCAGTTACAAGTGCAAGGGTTACAGAGTCTCTACGAGTTACTGCATCTTGCATTCTGCGAATGGTTAGATCTTTCTCTTTTAGTGACTCAAGCGAACGCTCGAGGTTGTCAGCACCTTTCTTGGTCAAGGTTGTTAGATTACCCATGTTGTTGATGAGATCTTGGTTGTTCTCAATAAGAAACTGGTTTTGCTTACGAAGCTCAGCAATAGAAGCATCTGTTGCTGCTTTTTCGTCTAAACAAGCATTGAGTTTAACAGTTGCAGAATTCAGTAATTCTTGGGTTTCTTTTTGTTGAGTTTCAAGAGCAGCATATTTCTTTTGGGGTACACACGAAGTGAACAAGATTGGGAATGCTACAAGTAAAACGATTATTTTTTTCATTACTATGATTTTAATTTTGCCCAAATTTATTAAAAATAAGATTAATCTGTCTTTATTGTAACGCTTTTTTACAGAGAAAATTATTTCGGATTGACTTTGGCAATTAAAAACCTAACAAAAACACTGTTTATTCGAAAAGGCATGACTGTTTTTCTTCGATCATATAGGGCTTTTGGAAATACTCGAAAAAAGTGATTGTGGGCTTTCACAATGGCCCAAACGTGAGCGAACTTGAAAGTGAGAAACAAGAAGAGCCCCAAAAGGAAATCAAAACCCAATCGAAAGATGATCACAAGAAGTAAGGGAAAAGCAGGAATGGTCTTTGTATAAGTCCAAAGAGAGTTTCGGATATTGAAGTATAATTTCTTTGGTTGATTGGTCGCCAATGTTCCTCCACCCATGTGTGCTACCTGTATATTTCCGTGACACATTGTAAACCAACCAACTGTCTTTCCTCGCAAGCACAAATCAATTTCCTCAAAATGCATAAAAAACCTTTCATCAAACCCCCCCAACTGGGTAAAAGCAGTTTTCCGAACCCAAAAAGCCGCCCCACTCGCCCAGGTTACCTTTTCAGGGTTATCATATTGACCTAGGTCTTTTTCACAATGGTGTAGATAACGACCACGACAATACGGAAAGCCGAACAGGTCTAGTAGACCACCAGCTGCACCAGCGTATTCGAAAGTAGATTCGTCTTGATCAGAAACAATTTTTGGTTGTGCAAAACCGAGATGCTGTTGGGTTTCAAAAAGTTGTCGCATGGGGGAGACCCAATCCGAGTTCACCCGAACATCGTTGTTGAGAAAGCAGTACAAGTCCGCATCGATTTTGGAAACGGCCAGGTTGTATCCCTTTGCATACCCATAGTTTTTGTCGAGAACCAAAACCTTAACTCTAGGAAAATTCTTTTTAACCACATCTAGGGAATCATCTGTTGATCCATTGTCAACTACCCAAACTTCTGCATCTTGTTTATGAGCAACAACGCTGCCTAGGTAAGAAGTTAAGAGGTCTTTTCCGTTATAATTCAGTATAAGGATTGCAACATTCATATCAGTTTGGACTTAACATCGGTAAATCTTCGCAAAAATGATACTGCTGATTCTCATAGTCATAACTGCAATAATAGTGATTTAAGCCGTTGGTAATCATCATATATTGTGCATTAAACTTCATGTTATAGCGAGCGATTTGATCAAAAGTGTCCTGTGTAATGCGAACATTTGGTGCCTTGCATTCTACCAAAACCTGCACAACTCCATTTGCAGAAAACACGATCACGTCAAATCGTTTTTGTAAACCAGCAAGAGTAAACTGCTTTTCAACGTTTACCCAAGATTTTGGTGCTTTCTTATCGTCTAGCAAATAGCGAACAACATGTTGACGTACCCATTCCTCGGGTGTTAATATCACAAATTTTTTGCGAATTGGATCAAAGATGTACCGCTTGTTTTCACTACTTTTGGTCATCATTGGATATGCCTGAAATGCCAGTTTTTGCATATTGCAAAATTGAAAAAAAACATTGAACTCTCTACATGACATTTTAAAAGACATTCAAGAAAGGCGTTTTTCTCCTGTATATTTTTTAATGGGAGCAGAGTCATACTTTATTGATCGAATCGAGAAAGAGTTGTATCACAGTGTCGTTTCTGAAGAAGAACGTGCATTTAATCAATCGGTATTATACGGAAAAGACACCACAGTTGATCAAATCCTAGATGCAGCCAAACGGTTTCCGATAATGGCAGAATATCAGCTTGTGATTGTTCGTGAGGCACAAGAACTTTCTCGAGTCATTGACCAACTGGAGAGTTATGTGAGAAATCCCCAACCATCAACAGTCCTAGTCCTTTGTTACAAGTACAAATCCATCGATAAGCGAAAAAAGCTCTATAAAGCTCTACAACAACACGCCGTTTTGTTTGAGAGCAAGCAACTTTATGAAAATCAGGTTCCAGATTGGATTCAAAGGTGGGTAAAGAACAAAAAACGGAACATAAACCTAAAGGCATCGCACCTTTTGGTTGAGTGCTTGGGGACTCATTTGAGTGCAATCGAACAATCTCTTGAAAAACTTCTTCTTTTGGTAGATCACGACCATGAAATTACCGAAAATCACATTGAAGACCACATTGGGTTTAGTAAGGACTTTAACAATTTTGAATTGCGAAAAGCCTTGGGCACTGGAAATGTTGCTCACGCACAACGAATCTGTCATTACTTCTCACTACATCCTCATCAGCATCCGATCATTGTGACGCTTTCCACTTTACATTTGTTTTTTATGCAACTGCTGCAATACCATGGTTTGGAAAATCACAATCCCAATCATGTTTCTCGAGTGCTTGGGATTCGGCCATTTGTTGTAAAAGAATATCAAGTTGCAGCAAAACGCTATCCCATGAAATCTATTTCCTTCATACTTGACAAAATAAGAATTGCAGATATGAAATGTAAAGGCCTAGGGGTTGGCTCAATTTCTGAAAAAGCTATTTTGAGACAGTTGATTAACGATATCGGTGGTTAGCTCAGTTTTGGAAACTGTTTAGGGTCGAATTCATGCATCATTTCATAGGCAGTTTCAAGGATATCATCAAGACTTGGTTTTGAGAAATAGTCTCCGTCTGAGCCATATGCAGGGCGGTGTGCTTTGGCTGATAAGGTTTTGGGTTTGCTGTCCAATAGCGGGAATATATGTTGCTTTTCAAGTAGCTCATTCAAGATATAAGCAGTCCCACCTCCTGGCACATCCTCATCAATAATCAACAAACGATTTGTTTTTTCTACACTTTTTCGAATGTCTTTACCCAAATCAAATGGTATTAGAGATTGAATATCGATAACTTCAGTATCGATCCCCATTTTATGTAACTCTTCCGCTGCTTCGACTACGATTCGCAAAGTTGACCCGTAGGAAACAAGAGTGATGTCTTTTCCTTTTCGTATAGTTTCGGTGGTTCCGAGTGGCACACGAAACTCCCCCAAGTTGTTGGGAAGTTTTTCTTTTAATCGATAGCCGTTTAAAGATTCAATGACAAGTGCTGGATCATTTCCCTCCAGAAGGGTGTTGTACATCCCCGCAGCTTGGGTCATATTGCGCGGAACGAGGACAAACATCCCACGAAGGTTGTGTACCAACCCACCCATTGGTGACCCAGAATGCCATATTCCTTCCAGTCGGTGTCCTCTTGTGCGAACGATAAGCGGACAGACTTGTTTTCCATTTGTGCGGTAGTGTAAAGTCGCCAAGTCATCACTCATAATTTGCAGGGCATACAGTACATAATCGAGGTACTGAATTTCTGCAATTGGACGGAGACCGCGAAGAGCCATTCCGATTCCTTCGCCTATAATCGTTGCCTCACGAATTCCACGATCTGCTACACGCTCAACTCCAAAAATGGATTGCAATCCTTCTAATCCTTGATTGACATCTCCGATTTTGCCGGTGTCTTCCCCAAAAACCAGGAGTTTACTGTTTTTCTCAAACAATGCTTTAAAGTTATCCCGAAGAATGATTCGACCGCCAACTTGCGTGGCATCGTCGTCATAGGACACGTTAACAGGGTCAACTTGCAAAGAGGATGTTTGGGTTTCGTTGTAGAGATTGCTACTGAATTTTGGCTGGATTTGTTCAAAGTAACGCTTTGTCCATGATTGTAGTTCTTCGGTTTGGGAGCTTGGGTTCATTCGCATTATCCGAAGAGATTTTCGAGCAAGAGATGCAATTTTTTTACGGTTAATCGATTTGTCTTTCAACAGTCGATTCGCCTCTTTTATCAGGTCTTGATTTCCACATGCATTCAGAGAGTCAACGAGTTGTTGTGCTTCTTTACGGATGGGCTTTAAACTGGCTTCCCAAGCATCATCTTTTGCTTGTTTTGCTTGTTGTTGGGTTGATTTTTCAATATCATTAAGCTCGGCTTCCGTGGCAATTTTGCTATCTAAAATCCAAGCTCTAAATTTTCGATTACAATCATTATCTTTTTCCCACTCGAGTCGGTCTTCAGATTTGTATCTCTCATGCGAACCAGAAGTAGAATGTCCTTGCGGCTGGGTGAGTTCGGTTACGTGAATAAGCACAGGCACATGATGGGTTCGGGCAAGTTCTCCTGCCTTTTGAAAGGTGTGAATTAAGTTTGGATAATCCCAACCCTGAACTGTAAATATCTCAAAACCTGCTTTGGTTTTACTCCTTTGAAATCCAGCTAGTGCTTCTGATATACTACCTTTGATTGTTTGAAAGCTATTATCTACGGAAATACCATAATCATCATCCCATACGCTAATTACCATCGGAATTTGATGAACACCAGCAGCATTTAATGACTCAAAGAAAAGTCCCTCACTTGTACTGGCATTCCCAATCGTACCCCATGCAACTTCCTTGCCATTTACAGAAAATTTGGTGTCGTGAAAGACTTCTTCCGTTCTGTAGAGCTTGGAGGCCATCGCAAGACCTACAAGTCGTGGCATTTGCGCAGCAGTACAAGAAACATCAGAACTCGAGTTGTATCGATCGGTTTGACGCAACCATGTTCCGTTTTTGTCGATCAAGTCTGTGTTGTAATGCCCTCCCATCTGTCGGCCAGAAGACATGGGCTCCTGATCCGGGTCGGTGTGTGCATACAAACCGGCGAATAATTGTTGAGGGGTTAGACAATCGATAGCCATCATAAAGGTTTGGTCTCGATAGTAACCAGAACGAAAATCACCTTTTTGAAACGCCTTGGCCATGGCGATCTGTGGAAGTTCTTTACCGTCACCGAATATGCCAAACTTTGCTTTACCAGTTAAGACTTCTTTTCGACCTAATAAACTCATCGCCCTACTCAGGCAAACAATCTCGTAATCTTTTAGGACCTCTTCCTTAAAAGATGTAAATGAAATTTCTGAAGTGAGTTCGTTTATCATTTGGTAATGGCGCACAAATTTACAAATTTGTACGGGAATCAGACGCCCTCAAAACCAACTTCTCGCAAATAAAGAAACAAGGTCACTTGCTTGAACAGAGAGTGTAAAGCGAATTTTTGATGAATATGCCTTGTCATCAATTTCCCAACCCAGATTTGAGTATAAGGGAAAATATATCGCCAGATAGTCTTGTACCAAATTTACGCTGAGTCCAGCATCGTAAATAAAACGTTTATTTTCCTTTTTGTTTTTAACAACACCAATATCACTGTAAACTTCAAGCCCACGCCAAAGAGTTGTACTTAAATTGGCGGACATCAACCATTGATTTGCAGTTTGAGTAGGGATAAATGATTTAAACCCTCCTTCTGCAAGCACATATTGCTGACTGAAGAAACCACTTGTTTCAGATCGGCCTAAGAGGTTGTACTTAAATGAGTAATCATTGACTCTTGATATCCCAAAATCAAAATTCCCACTGTTGTTTTGATCAGAGAGTAATCCAATAAAAAATCGAAAAGTGTATTGCTTCCCTTCGCTGTAGTATTTTCGATTTCGATAAGAGGCGGAAAACTTTGTAAATGAATCGCCAGTTTGTAAAGCCACACCGAATCCCTTCGACGAAGAGCTACTATTATTGGAATATCCATAAGAAAGAGAACTGTTAAAAGTACCGTCTACAAGCTTCTTATTTTGATCTTCTTGAAATAAAGAGACCAGTTCAAGCCCAACAATAGAGCGTTTGTTACTTGCTAAACCCTCGGGTCGAAACGTTGCATCGATTTGTGGATTGAAACGATAATATCTTTGATCTGGGTTAAAGTGGAAAGACTCTGCGCCAAAACCGTAAGAAATACTGGCCAATTTTTTTTCCTGAAAATAGGATCGATGTCGTATTGATAACGAACCGCTTAAGCTCATTTCTTTAGCCCCATATTGCGGGGAAAAATACATGGTGGTTGGTTGTCTGAGAATAAGCCCATTGTGAATCACCATTCCAAATAAAATTCCATCATAGGCATTGTATGCCAAGTTGGGAGCAATATATGTTGTTGTATAATGTGAGGAAGGGATGTCTTCAAACAAACGAAACCTTCTATCGCGTTTAGCAAAACTTTTGTTTAGCCATATGTTGTTGTTGTTTACATTGGTTTCTAGAACAAACTGTTCGGGATTTAGGACGATTTTATCAACCTGCGTTTGATCGAATGTTAGCTGTTGCTTCTCCATCCCACCTGACATCCAAATTGATGAAACGAGCTCGTTTTTTGAATAGCTGTTTAGTTTCACTGGGTTTTGCGATTTGGTATGGTTTGTCAATTCAACTTGAACCTGATTATCTAATTTTCCAATTTGACGAATTACATAATCTGTTAGCCCATTATCGGTACAATATCCCTCATAAAACCATTTGGCTCGATCTTCAAAAAATAATTCGAAATGGTTTTGAATCGTTAGCGGATTTAGGTGGTTTTTGCTTGTGAAGAGATTAAAGATAAACGCATCAACTTGTTCTTTGCTTTCTGTTTCTTCAAGGATTTTGATCCCTAAGGCTGAACGTGATCGCAAAGCGATTTTACGATTGTATTTTGTTAAGTCCTGACTTGGAGTGTGTAGGGGCTGCGCAAGGTTTCTCCGATACACAAAAGCAGCTTGTAAATTGGTTTTAAAGCTAAATGGAGCTTGCGCAAATTGATAGGTCGAAAGGGGAGGGAATTCGGCCAGATTCCCGATTAATCGCAATTCAGGGAAATAAGTATCTACATACCGCATAAATAGGTAATGTGACAAACCATCAGCAAGCCACTTATTTTGACGGTAATTGTCAGGAAATTTGTACTTAACCAATTTTCGCATTAAAACTTGAATGGCTTTGAGTTCAAACTGTTCCACTTTTGAGATTGGGCGGAGAGTATTCAGCAGTAAATCAAAACCAACAATTGGATTCTGATTGTAAAACTCTGAATCGATTAAAAAGTATTGATTGCTCAGGTTTCCGAAAAAGTCCTCTGCAAATTTCTGCATTCGTTTTGTGATTTCGACTCCTGTTTTGGTTGTTTCCAAATCTTCTGCCATGTCTGATAAGATCTCAAAATTAGACGACCTAAAAGACTTGAAACCGCTGGTTTTCTTTAAATAAAACGCCAAATCACCCTGAATTTGATCCTTTGATTGCCAACAACCGTTTTGAAAAGCTCCTTTTATTGAAGGAATGATGGTATAACCTTCTGGAAAACAAATGGTAAATTTTGTAGATGAACGTAACGCAGTCCGATCGTTAAATCCATAGTTAGAGTCGAGATTCCACTTCCCGTCGAACCCCAGATTTACAAATTGCAAAAACCCATTTCTAAAGCTGATTTCATCATTATTGCCGATTCCATATCCTGTAAAATCATCAGCAGGCAGTTTTACCACGTAAGAAGCGGAAAATACGAGCGAATCTTGTGCTTGAATCGGGCGTGTCAAATGAATCGCAATAATGTCTTTTTGTTTTTCTAGACGATGCCAGTTTAAACTGCCTTGATCTGATCGAAAATTTTGAATTTTGGTATATCCTTTTTCATCAGGTTGCGATTTTTCGAACTTAAAATTGAATTCTTGTGCAAGTTTGGCAGCCAAAGGCGTGGATGTGTCCGAATAAGCATGATTCCAATCATAAAGATATAAGGTATCCAGGGCTGTACTAGCTTCGTTGGTATAACGAAACAGCTGTATTACTTTGATAAGTCCACTTAGTGGGTCGACTTGTGCATCAATTTCATCGTATTGCTGTGCGAAGCAAAACGTCATTTGAAAAACCAAGAGGAGGCAAAACCGTTTTTTCAAGTCTAAAAGTTTGGTCCTGTGTCTGTTTCTGAATAATACTGTTTGAGTAAATCGATGACTTCATCTGCCGTATCAACACAGCTGAATAGATCTAAATCTCCTTCACTTATGGTGTTGTTTTGCGCTAAGAGGGTTTGTTTTAGCCAGTCAATGAGTCCACTCCAAAACGAAGTTCCTACAAGTATGATTGGGATTTTTTTGATTTTTGAGGTTTGGATAAGCGTGATTGCCTCCATCAATTCATCAAGAGTACCAAATCCACCAGGAAGAACAATAAATGCCTGTGCATATTTGACAAACATCACCTTGCGAACAAAAAAATAGTCGAAATTGATCATTCGGTCCTTGTCAATATATTTATTGTGATTTTCTTCAAAGGGCAAATCAATGGTTAGCCCCACAGAGGCACCACCTGCTTCTTGCGCTCCTTTGTTTGCAGCTTCCATAATTCCAGGGCCACCACCAGTGATTATACCAAATCCAAGATTGACAATTCGTTGAGCGATTTCACTCGCCAACTTATAATTTTGGTGTGTGTTTGGCGTTCGAGCTGATCCAAAAATGGAAATACATGGATTGTGAAGTCCCATTTTTTCAAATCCCTCGACAAATTCACCCATGATTTTGAATAACATCCATGAGTTTTTTGTCTTCAATTCATTCCAACCGGATGCATAATTTTTATCCATAATCTATTTTTTAAGTTCGTCCTTTAAATACTTTGCCGTGTGAGAGGTTGTTGATGATAAAATTTCTTCAGGGGTTCCAGTACACACGACCTGCCCACCTTTTGCGCCGCCTTCTGGACCAATATCAATGATATAATCCGTGGTTTTAATCACATCTAGATTGTGTTCAATCACCAAAACAGTGTTACCCTTGTCAACGAGTTTTTGAAGAACCTCGAGCAAGACTCGAATATCATCAAAGTGCAAACCTGTGGTTGGCTCATCTAAGATATAAAATGTTTTTCCAGTGTCTTTTTTGGAGAGTTCAGTTGCTAGTTTAATACGTTGAGCTTCCCCGCCTGATAGGGTAGTCGACTGTTGTCCCAAGCTGATATAACCAAGCCCAACATCTTGTATGGTTTTTAGTTTTCTGTAGATTTTTGGATGAGATTCAAAAAACATGCAAGCTTCGTTGATGGTCATATTTAACACATCATTGATCGTTTTATTTCGGTATCTAACTTCCAAGGTCTCTCTTGTAAATCGTTTTCCTTGACAATCGTCACAGGGGACATAAACGTCAGGTAAAAAGTTCATCACTATGGTTTTTAAGCCAGCACCTTGACAGGTTTCACAACGTCCACCAACCACATTAAAACTAAATCTTCCGGGCTTGTATCCACGAATTTGCGCTTCTGGAGTCTTGGTAAATAGACTTCTTATTTCACTAAATACACCTGTGTAAGTTGCTGGATTGCTCCTTGGCGTACGCCCAATGGGAGATTGATTGATGTCTATGACTTTATCGATGTGTTCTAATCCGTCTATCGAATCGTATGCAAGGGGTTCTTTTACGCCATTAAAAAAATATTTATTGAGAATTGGGTAGAGGGTTTCGTTGATCAAGGTAGATTTTCCGCTTCCAGAAACGCCAGTAACCCCAATCATGGTGCCGAGAGGAAATTCTACATCGATATTTTTCAAATTGTGTCCACTGCAATTACGCAGTTTCAAACCTTTTCCACTCCCTTTTCGTCGAGATCTTGGAACGTCGATTTGTTCTTTTCCGTTTAAAAACGCTGCTGTAATGGTTTTTAACTTTTTTACCTCTTTTGGTGTACCTTGTGCGATCACTTTTCCGCCATTTCTACCTGCTTTTGGTCCAAGGTCAATCAAATGATCTGCACGCTCCATCATCTCCTTATCGTGCTCTACAACGATAACGGTGTTGCCAATATCACGTAGCGACAATAAAGATTCAATCAGTCGGTCGTTGTCCCTTTGATGAAGTCCAATACTCGGTTCATCGAGTATATACAAAACACCAACCAGCTGAGCACCAATTTGGGTTGCTAATCGTATTCGTTGCGCTTCACCACCTGACAGTGATTTCGAACTGCGTTGAAGTGTCAGATACTCAAGACCAACGTCCAAGAGAAATTGAATGCGCTTTTGAATTTCTTTAATTACTTCTGAAGCAATTGCTACCTGTTTTTCAGAAAGATTTGATTCCAGTTTTCCTACCCAAAGTGCAAGTTCGCTTAAGTCCATCGATGAGACCTCAGCAATGTTTTTACCTGCCAGTTTAAAGTACATCGCCGCTTCATTTAAGCGCGAGCCATGACAAGAAGGGCACTTGATCTCATCCATAAACGATTTTGCCCAACGTTTAAGTGATGCGGAATGCGCCTCTTTAAATTGGTTCTCGATAAAAGGAACAATGCCATCATAGTCGATTGCGTATTCTCTAGTCAATCCAAGTGTTTTAGAGACCACAGAAAACTGTTCACTTCCTCCGTGAAGGATCACTTCGATAGCATCTTTTGGGATCGAATGAATGGGGTCTTGCAAGGAAAACTTATAACGAGCTGCAATACTTTCGAACTGTTTGAATGTCCAGTTGTTCTTTTGACTTCCAGCAGGTTTTATCCCCCCAGCGTGAATTGATATGGAATCGTCTGGGATCACCTTGTTTAGGTTGACTTCATACTTTACGCCAAGTCCGCTACAACTTGTACACATCCCCTTGGGAGAATTAAAAGAAAAGCTATTTGGTTCAGGGGAAGGGTAGGCAATTCCAGTGCTTGGGCACATCAATTTTCGACTGAAAAATCGATTTTCCTCACTGTCTTGTCCCCACAGAATAATGGTGTCTTTTCCGTGATACATCGCAGTTTGTAAACTCTCTTTAAGCTGTTTTTGTGAGCTTGCTTTTTCACTGTCAATCAACAAGCGATCAATCACAATTTCAATGTCGTGGAGCTTGTAGCGATCCACTTTATACCCTGGTTTTAAATCGACAAACTCTCCATCGACTCTCACTCGAGTAAACCCTTGTTTTAAGATTGTCGAAAACAACTCGCGATAATGCCCTTTTCGAGAACGTACAACAGGTGCCAGTAAAATGACTTTTTGGGTATTAAAATCATTGTGAATCAGAGAAACAATCTCATCATCACTGTATTGAATCATCAACTCTTGGGTGGCACTACTGTAGGCATTGGCAGCCCTTGCATAAAGTAAACGGAAAAAATCATACAGTTCTGTGATTGTTCCGACTGTAGATCTTGGACTTTTACTCGTTGTTTTTTGTTCAATCGCAACGACGGGTGATAAGCCATCGACTTTATCAACGTCTGGTCGTTCCATACCACCGATGAATTGACGTGCGTAGGCACTAAAGGTTTCGATATAACGACGCTGCCCCTCGGCATGAAGGGTATCAAATGCAAGTGATGATTTGCCGCTACCCGACAACCCTGTGATCACGGTCAGTGCATCACGTGGAATAGAAACATCTATGTTTTTTAGATTGTGTTCTCGAGCACCTTTTACAACAATTTTTTCTTCCATGAGCAAGCATGCAAGATACTTTTTTTAAATCGATTAAAGAAACTGTTTACACTCCGATTTTATCCACAACGAAGTGAGCGATTGCTTCATGTAAAAACGCGTGTGTTTGCGCTTTAAAATGCGGATAGTGTTTTTCTAAAACTTCGACAGAAGACCCCATTGGATCCATATTCTTACGTCTCGTCATCTGGTTTAAAACCAAGCGTATGCCATCAATCGAAGCATAACCCTCTAACCAATCGTATTTTCGCATGGCCATAAAATAATGTTTGGCACTTTCTGGCATCAAGTAAAGTTGTTTTTGGAGAATATCAGATACTTTAATGACATAATCAGATAAAGAAACAACTTGGAAATCTCGAAAATCAGTCGCTAAAAAATGATCGTAAAACAAGTCTAAAATAACACGTGATCGGTGACGATATTGATCAAACAACATAGCGCGTAACTCCCGACTGATTGGATGACTGTCCGTAAATAGATCAATTTCTCGATGAAGTTCAATTCCCTTTTGAATAGACGAATCATATAGGTGAAGCGTCTTATTGCTAACATGATCCCCCAAAAAATTTCCCAATAGGATTTTTTCATCACTTCCTGAAAGAACTAAATGACCGAGATAATTCATCCCCCAAAAATAGGAATGTCGGACGTATTCTTTACTATCTTTGCAAAAGATGACATTGATCAGTTCAGTTTCAGGTATACGCGGAACCATAGGGGGTAAAACAGGGGATAACCTTACTCCAATTGATGTTGTGCGCTTTGCCAGTGCCTACGGAAGTTGGTTGTTGCAAAATCACGAAAAGGCAATGGTCGTGGTTGGTCGTGATGCACGACCTTCTGGCCCAATAATACAAACATTGGTTCAGCAAACATTGATTTCACTAGGAATTGATGTGATTGACGTTGGACTATCAACAACACCAACAGTAGAATTGGAGGTTGTGCGCCACAAGGCACAAGGGGGGATTATACTTACTGCCAGTCATAATCCCAAAGAATGGAACGCTTTGAAATTACTTAACGAAAAGGGGGAGTTTCTAAGTGCGGATGAAGGCGAACAGATCAATCAGATGAGTCAAAACTTGTCTGCGATTGATTTTGCTGCTGTTGATGATTTGGGGTCGATTTGTTCTGAGACAGATGCGATTCAGCATCACATTGATGCAATACGGAACCTTCCACTAGTCGATCTTAAAGCCATTCAAGCAAGAGGATTTAAAGTTGTTGTCGATGGCGTAAATTCCAGTGGTGGAATCGCTGTTCCGAAATTGCTGGAAGCATTGGGCGCCGAAGTAGTCCCAATACATTGCGAGCCCAACGGAGACTTTCCCCACAACCCTGAACCTCTTGCGCATCACTTGACAGATTTGTCAGAAGCCGTTGTTGCGCATCAAGCGGATTTGGGTATCGCCGTCGATCCTGATGTTGACCGACTCGTATTTATGGACGAAAAGGGGATATTGTTTGGCGAAGAATATACTCTGGTGGCTTGTGCCGATTTTGTCTTGCGCACCCACCCTGGAAACACGGTTTCGAATTTGTCTTCTACCCGGGCTCTTGCTGAAGTGACTGGCCAATATGGTGGGAACTATGTTGCAAGTGCTGTTGGTGAAGCACACGTTGTTGAGATGATGAAAAAAACCAATGCTGTGATCGGCGGGGAAGGCAATGGCGGAGTGATTTACCCTGACTTACATTACGGACGTGATGCTTTGGTGGGCATTGCTTTGTTTCTGTCTCATCTGTGTTATGTAGATTGTTCGGTATCTGTATTGCGAAGTCAGTACCCAAATTGGTTAATGAGAAAAGATAAAGTAGCCTTGTCTCCGCAACACGATGTTGAAGCCTTACTTGATTCGATAGCATCTGCTCATGCTGCATTTCAAGTCACGACCATTGATGGCGTGAAAATCGACTTCCCAGATGGATGGGTTCATATCCGAAAATCCAATACAGAGCCCATTATTCGCATCTATGCAGAAGCAAAAACAGAACAGAGACTCGACGAACTGGTCGGGGAAATTCAGAGATTAGTTAAGGAGTAGTCTTTCGCAACCGTTTAAAACGATTGTGAGTCCATAAATAATGACTCGGGTCTTCTTTGATGAGGGATTCCAATTCTTCTGTAAACCGATCAGTAATTTCGTAGTCTTTAACTTCTTTTGGGTTCTTAGAAAGCACGATGATTTCGGTTTCGTAAAACCCTCTTTTTACACGTCTGACTTTCGCCATTAACACTGGAATATCGTGTTCTTTAGCGATGCGTTCCGCTCCTGTAAAAACAGGAACTTCCGTGCCGAAAAAAGAACGGAAGTAGGTCTTTTTCCTGATTTGAGGGGACTGATCACTTGCAAATCCGTAAAGTGCCAAATGATTACTTTCAGCATGTTTTTTAATGGTAGCAACCGTTTCACGACGTGGAATTAAAAACGCACCATATCGTCGTCTTGCTTTAATGACGAGTTTGTCGAAATATGGATTGGCTAAAGGAGCGTAAATTCCATATGCGGTATGATCGGAATAATATCCCATTGATAAAAGCCATTCATAGCTCGCATAGTGCCCACACATCATAATCACCGATTTTCCTTGCAAAGCGAGGTCTTGCATAATTGAGGTGTTGTGAACAACAAATCGCTTTTGAATTTGGCGTTTAGAAAGCGTCAGGGATTTAAAGGTTTCCAAATATAACTCGCAAAAGTGCTTATAAACTGCCTTTTCGATAGCCAAACGCTTGACAGGGTCATTGCCAAAGCCCGTACGGATTAGGTTGGCACGCACCACTTCTTTTCTGTACCCAATGACATGATAGAGTACAAAAGAGAGTCCATCAGAAATAATATACAGCAAACGAAATGGCATCAAGGCGAGGGTGTAGATAAAGGGGAGCGCAAGAATATAAGTAAGTAATTTCATGAAGGTCGCTTGAAAAATGCTAATTTTTCGATGTGCAAATATATATATATTTGACATCAAATTTAGCCATGTCGATTCCTGTACTCCTATTGATTGTTTTCAATGTTTTGGTTTCCTATAAAGGGTTTTCAGAATCTCGCTTTTTTGAGCGATACAAGTTTTCGGTACTAGCACTTCAGAAGCAGCAATATTTTCGGCTATTGAGCTCTGGATTTTTACACGTAGACACTGCGCATTTGATCTTTAATATGTTTGCTCTCTACATGTTTGGCGATGTTGTGATTCAAATCACTGGGGTTTTTCTTTTTATGTTGATTTATATCCTCAGTTTGCTGGCAGGGAATTATTTTACCTATGTCAACCATAAAAATGAACCAAGCTATAGCGCAGTAGGGGCGAGTGGTGCGGTTTCTGGGATAGTCTACTCTTCCATACTTCTTTTTCCGCAAATGCAATTGGCCTTGATCTTCTTTCCAATCCCAATGCCAGGCTATGTGTTTGGAATCTTATATCTGTTATATACCCTGTTTGGCATGAAAAGTCGTCGAGATAATATCGGACATACAGCACATTTTGGGGGAGCTGTATCGGGCTTTGCGATTACATTGTTTATTTTTCCAAGTTTGATTTATATGCAAACCAACCTCATCTTACTTATGCTGATTCCCTTGATTGTGTATTTGGTGATGAAAAGAAACGGCAATTTATAGATCAGCCGTTGCATTTTGAAGGATACTTTTAATCGATGCCAAATCGTGGCTACGAGCGAGAACAGCACCGTGATCATCAATCAAAAACAATTCAGGAATCGAACGGACATTATATTCAACTGCGATGGGGTCTTTCCAGTGTTTGAGATTCGAGACGTGCGTCCAATTCAAATGATCGTCTTTAATCGCTTGCAACCAGCGTTCATTGTTGCGATCAAGTGATACACTCATAATGGTCACTCCTTTACTTTGGTAGGTGTTGTAGAGATCAACAAGTTCAGGACTTTGGTCGCGACAAGGTTTACACCAAGAAGCCCAAAAATCGATCACAGTGAATTTTTCTTTGGTATCATATAGGGAAACGAGCTCACCTTCTGGACTAGGTGCTTGAAAATCGGGAGCCACTTCACCAACTTCTGGAGATTCCTTGTTCTCTTGTACTTCTTCCGGATTGAGTAATTTCTGAATGTTTTGAGCAGATTTTGTTTTTTTGATATTTCCATCGAGTTGATCATACAGAATTTGTGCTTCTGCAGAATCGATTTGACCAGATGTCACTTGCTGCTCAAGGATTAAAGATGAGACATAAGAATCTGGATTATCAGTGATATAGCTGAGTTCAAAATCTGTCAATTTAGCGACCATATTGTCGTATTGATCTTGCAAATCAGAGATATTTAAGCTGTCTTTTCGCAACATGGCGTTTCGAAGTTCAAACGAAATCTCACGCAAAGCCATATTAAATGAACTAACCTCTTCTAAAAACTGACTCACATCAAGATTGGACTTTGTACCTCTAACACTCGCATTTTGAATGCTGTCCTTAATCGCCTGTACGGTAATCGTTCCTGGCTCTAAAACTAAGGGTAACAAGCTGCGGACTCCCTCAAAATTGAGGTAGTGCATTTCAGGATATTTTGCAGAACCAGAAAAGCTAAATGTTCCAGCTTCAACCTTTACCGTGTCGATGGGCATGAGTTGAGATTGATCATCTACTCCAAGTAGAAGAATGCTTTGGCCTTCCTCTAAGTCGATTGTTCCGTTTAGGGTGTATTCGGTTGACCCAGATGAGCAACCGATGATAAAGAGTATGATAGTGATGCATGGAGCTAGTAAACGCATATTTTATTTTTTTCAAAGGTAAGTAATGTTTTAGTATTCTCAATTGATAGAATACATTCCGTAAAATCATCGTATTTTTGCAAAAAATAGATTCATGGCAGGCAACAAATTCGGTCACATTTTCACATTAACCACTTTTGGTGAGTCACACGGACCTGCCCTTGGTGGAGTCATTGATGGATGTCCAGCTGGGGTATCCATTGATGAAGATGCCATACAAGCAGATCTTGACCGCAGAAAGCCGGGTCAATCCAAAATTGTAACCCAACGAAAAGAACCCGATCGAGTTGAGATTTATTCTGGGGTTTTTGAAGGAATGACAACAGGCACACCAATTGGGTTTGTGATTCACAACAACAATCAAAAATCAAAAGATTACGATCATATTAAAAACGCTTATCGTCCTTCTCATGCGGATTATGTCTATGACAAAAAATATGGTTTTCGCGATTATAGAGGTGGTGGTCGAAGCTCTGCACGTGAAACAGCGGCAAGAGTTGTTGCCGGTTCTATTGCAAAACAATTCATGTCTGGTGTACAATTTCATGCTTTTGTGTCTGCTGTAGGCGATCTCAAGCTTGAAAATCCACATCTCATTAATGATTTTTCATCTGTAGAGTCCAATCCTGTTCGTTGTCCTGACCCCAAAATGGCACAAGAAATGGAAGAATATATCAAGCAAATTCGCAAAGAGGGGGACACCGTTGGCGGATTGGTTTCCTGTGTGATTAAAAATGTTCCCATTGGATTGGGAGAGCCCGTGTTTGACAAACTTCATGCGGAACTCGGTAAAGCCATGCTTTCAATTAATGCCGTAAAGGGATTTGAATATGGGAGTGGTTTTGCAGGTGCGTCTTGGCGTGGAAGTCAGCACAATGATCTTTTTAATTCTGATGGCACGACAAAAACAAACTATTCCGGTGGTGTTCAAGGTGGAATCAGCAATGGAATGGATATCTATTTTAACGTTGCCTTTAAGCCAGTTGCAACCATCATGCAGAATCAAAATACAATTGACAAATCTGGAAAAGAGATTACCATGGAGGGAAAAGGTCGTCATGATCCTTGTGTAGTTCCGCGTGCAGTCCCCATAGTCGAAGCAATGGCATCACTTGTGCTTGCCGATTATTTTCTGATTGCGCGTACAAACTCAATCGTTGGGGATTTTAACGATGTCTAGGTTCGGTTATACTTTAACTTGATGAAAAGCGCCTTTTTATACCTTTAGCTTTTCTCCCTCAGATTTTGCAATAATCACTGCACCACAACTGTCGCTCCACACATTGACTGTTGTGCGGAACATATCCAGTATTCGATCCACAGCGAGGATCAGGCCGACTCCCTCTAGAGGAAGCCCCATAGCAGAAAGAACAACAGAAATCATCACAAGTCCTGCCATCGGGATCCCTGCGGCTCCAATAGAAGCCAAAAGTCCCGTGAGAACTCCGATAATCTGCTCAGTAAATGTCAATTCGATTCCGTAGGCTTGTGCGATAAACATGGCTGCGACGAGTTCGTACAACGCTGTTCCATCCATATTGACTGTAGCTCCGAGTGGTAGGGTGAAGCTTGAGATTTTTGTAGAAACCCCACTGTTTTTCTTTACGGCATTCATCGTGAGTGGCAATGTGGCATTGCTCGACGAAGTTGAAAAAGCAGTAATCAGTGGCGTGCGCATCGCATTAAAATGTTTTATTGGGCTGACTCTACCAATGGTTTTTAATACGATAGGCAACACAATAAAGGCATGTATAAACAGCGCAAGAATAACAACCAGCATAAACAGACCTAATCGGGAAAAGAGTTCCCCTAAGTCGTTATTTTCGGCGATTTGCTTAGCTACGATTCCAAAGATTCCATAAGGCGTAAACCGAATCACAAATAAGGTGATTTTCATGATCAGTTCGAATAAGGAATCAAAAAATCCAAGTAATATTTTTTGACTTTTTTCTTTTGTTTTCGTGATGAAAAAACCCATTAATATGGCAAAAAAGATGATTGATAACATCTGGTTTTCTACCATGGCGACAAAAAGATTATCAGGAACAATGTTCATTAAGGTACTCCCAAAAGACTCTTTTGCAACGCCGAGACCTTCTACTTGATTCGCAAAGCCCAAATCAGCACCAACTCCAGGTTTAAAGATGTTCACAATGACCAAACCTGTAAATAAGGCTGCAGTACTTGTACTCAGATAGTAGGCAATCGTTTTGAAACCCAACCTTCCTAGATTATCTCCACTGCCAACATTTGCAATTCCTGAAATAATGGAAGTGAAAATGAGTGGAATGATAATCATCTTCAGGGCTTTTATAAAGATGTCGCCCATCCAAGCAACAAGATGAACGTGTTCGCTAAAAAAAAGTCCGTACAAAACGGACAGTGCGAAAGCGATGAGAATTTGCCAGTATAATGCGAGTTTTTTCATGGGGAAGTGAATATAAATGGATTTGAATTAGGTGAACTATTTGGGTTTATTGTATTGCAATATAATAAAAATGAAAGACTCAACAGTTTTATTATCGAACAAATCGATCATGAGTTAGTAACGGACAGGCGTCATGCTTTCCAAACCATCGATATCGGTTTTTTGCGATTCTATCATATAAATGATCTAGGATAAAAGTTGGAATGATTTGGAATAATATGCCGATCCATTTGAAATACGGAAGCTGACGAACGATAAACAGAATCGCTTTACTTTTGGTATAAATCATTCCTTTTTGACTGAACACCAAAATTGTATCTTCTTTTGGTTGAAGGAGTGTTTTTTTAGCGTAGGGACTATCAAGTGTTGAAAATAAAAACTGTTTTTTTGCGTCCAATCGGATTAAGATTCTCGATAGCCGATTGCACAATACACAGATACCGTCAATAAAAACAACATGATGCTGGGGAGAGTTCATTAAGATCGCTTGACAAGTTCCAATTCGTCTGTATGGACTTGGGTTGTAAACGTTCCGTAGTTAACAAATGCTTTGTTTTTCTCTAAACTATCAATGGTGCCAACTGCCTTTCCATCATATAAACGGACATGGTCACCGATGTAGAATTGCACTTTTGGGCGATTTTTAACAACTTCTTTTGGCTTGTCTTTTTTCTCTTCACGAACCTTTTCAATTTTTTTCTCAATCTCAACTTTTAGCTTTTTCTTTTCGGCTTTTTTCTTGCGAACTACAGCAGCAGATTGCTTTTTTTGCTTTGCGTTTTCAAATTCAACGAGCTGTAAAAGCCCCGCGACCAAGAGTCGTTTTTTGCCATTTAGAAAATAAGATTCGGCGAGCTCATTTACCTTGTTTCCCAGCACAATCATCCTTTGATCTTGATCAAAAAGGGTTTGGTAACTTTCCAATTTCGCTTTAACTTTCGCATTCAACGCTTCTAACTTCTCATTTTGCTTTTTAGACTTTAGGGCTTCGTCTTGTAACTCTTTTGTGTTTTTTGCCATCGTAGAACGCTCGCGTTGCATTTTGGCAAGTGTTGCATCAAAACGGACTTTTCCACGTTCGATTTTCTTCTTTGCCCGATTGATCAAACTATATGGGATTCCATTTTTCTGGGCGACTTCAAAAGTAAAGGAACTCCCTGCTTCACCCGTAACCAGTTGAAAGGTAGGGGAGAGCTTGTTTCGGTCAAACTGCATATTGGCGTTTGCCGCATGGGGCAACTCGTCAGCCAATAACTTTAGATTGGTGTAGTGTGTAGTAATCACGCCAAGTGATTTTTCTTCATAAAAAACTTCTAAAAAAATCTCTGCTAATGCTCCGCCAAGTTCAGGATCTGAACCAGTCCCAAATTCGTCGATGAGCAATAAACTCTTCGCATTACATTTCTTTAAAAACCGATTCATGTTTTTGAGTCGATAGCTATAAGTACTCAATTCATTTTCAATGGACTGGTTGTCTCCAATATCCGTTAAAATGCTTTCGAATATGCACAGATGAGATTGAGGATGGACTGGAACGAGAAAGCCAGTTTGCACCATCAATTGCAGTAATCCAATTGTTTTTAGCGTAATGCTTTTCCCTCCCGCATTGGGGCCTGAGATAACCAGAATTCGGAGTTCACTATGGAGTTGGATGGTCTGGGGATAGGTGGCTTGTTTTTTTTGCTTATTTGAGAGATAGAGTAGGGGGTGATAGGCCTCTTTCAAGTCCAAGTCCGCACTGTCATTTAAATTTGGCATCACACCATTCATTTCTTGCGCATACAACGCCTTGGCGCAAATCATATCGATTTCTGTGGCATAGCGTTGATAGTTGGAGAGTAATTCTTCATGAGGTCGCATCCAATTGGTCAAATCCCTCAAAATGCGATCGATTTCCTCTTGTTCGTCATAGATTAGGTTCTCCATTTCCTGACTGTACTGTACCACAGCTTGGGGCTCGATGTATACGATACTCCCTGTTTTACTGCTTCCTAAAAGAGACCCTTTGACCTTACGGCGGTACATCGCTTTCACAGCCAACACCCTGCGATTTGAAACAACAGTTTCTTTAATATCATCGAGAAAACCTGAACTTTGATACTTGCTCATGGCTGATCCAAAACTCTGGCAGATTTTACCACGAACTTGATCCATCTGTTTGCGAATTACAGCAAGAGAGTCAGAGGCTTGGTTGCGAACCTCTCCAAAGCGGTCAATCACCCGATCGACTTCTTTGGGAATGGATTTTTCAATCGGTATGTCCTCTCCAAATTTGTGGAGTTGGGGGAAAAAGAGTTTTGTTTTTTTAAAAAATCGGAGGAGGCTTTGCGCAGTATTTGCCAAATGCGCGATGTGTTGAAAAAGCTCGATCTCAATCTTGCTGTTTTCAATAGAGAGTAAGCCCAAGGCCTTGTCAATAGATTCAAAACCATGATTGGGAATGTTGTGTTCACTACTGAAAGAACTGTTGTACTCGTTGACTCTTTCAATTTCAATTTGAACACGCGAAAAAGAAGTATGCGGACGAAGTGTGAGTAATGATGATTTACCCAATTCAGTTGCGCAGCGCGAAGCAGCTTGTTCGAGAACAATATCGAACTCTAAGTCGGTTATGGATTTTTCGCTAATCTTTTTCATCGCATTTCCTTACCTTCGGAAAACGCAAAACTAACTTTTTTTGATGAATGTTAAACTGGAACCTTATTGGAAAGCCGCACTCGCTGAAGAGTTTACAAAACCCTACTTTACCGATTTGACAGACTTTGTTCGCGATGCGTACCAAACGAACACAGTATGCCCACCAGCTCGTCTTATTTTTCATGCACTTGATTCTTGTCCATTGAAAGACACAACTGTCGTCATTCTAGGTCAAGACCCTTACCATGGGCCAGGTCAGGCACATGGATTGAGCTTTTCGGTCCCTGAGGGGGTTTCACATCCACCCTCGTTGATCAATATCTTTAAAGAACTCGAAACGGATATTGGAAAGGTTTATCCTAAAAATGGGTCTTTAACTTCGTGGGCATCACAAGGGGTTTTGTTACTCAATGCGACATTAACCGTTGTGGCAAGTCAGGCAGGAAGTCATCAAAATAAAGGGTGGGAGCAATTTACCGACGCTGTTATTGATGTAATTTCAACACAATGTGATCATGTTGTCTTTATGCTTTGGGGAAACTATGCCAAACAAAAAGGGAAACGAATTGATCGAGAGCGGCACCTTGTCCTGACATCAGGGCATCCATCACCCTTGAGTGCAAATCGGGGGCTTTGGTTTGGAAACCGTCACTTTAGTCAAGCAAATACCTACCTCATTAGCAAAGGGAAATTACCAATTGATTGGTAGAAAGAATTCAGCATAAATTGTATTAAATCCAGTTTTAATATTACAAAAAGAATCCATTTTTGATGGCATTTGTAACTCGTTCGATCATATTATAAACTGCTTTGTCGGGTTGTTCAGAAAATGTACCGTGAAATCGATTGGCTAGAATGGCAGAAATTGAAATTGCTCTATGACCCAAAACGCAACTCAATCCATAAATCCCTGCAGTCTCCATATCGAAATTGGTAATTAAACAATTATTATAGTTAAAATTAAATAAATTATTATTGTGAAATAATACATTCTTCGTTCTCAAGTGCCGTCCTTGTGGGGCATAGAAACCAGGGCTTGTCGCGATAATTCCTTTTTCCATTCCGAGTTTCACACAGCCATTAATTAGGGTTGAATCTCCTTCAGCAAAGTAAGGGTGATTGATTTTTTTGGGCATTCCCAGGTGGTTGTACAGAGAAACTGCGAGAGGGTGTTCGCACATACTGGGATCGTAATAATGCATGAGGTTGTCAAATCCGATCGCTGCTTCTGCTACGACTAAGCTGTCGAGCTCAATATTGGCTTGAATCGCACCTGAAGTCCCTAGTCGAATAAATGTCAAAGGAGTGGGGGAGTCAAGCGGTTTTCCAGTGTTGAGATCAAGAGAAAATAAGGCATCGATTTCGTTGAGAACAATATCGATATTATCCGTTCCCATCCCTGTTGAAATCACACTAACCGCTAGGCTTCCCAATACGCCAGTATGAATACAGATTTCTCTTTTACGGCTTGTATAATCAATTCGGTCAAAGAATTGAGACACAGTTGGAACGCGATCAGGATCTCCAACAGTAATAATTAGGGGAGCGCAATGTTCTGGTCGAATCCCCAAGTGGTATATCGAGCCGTCGTCATTGAGAATGAGTTCTGCCTCGCTCATCCGCCAACACGTTTCACTTGATGCCCTTGTTTTTGCAAGTGAGCAGTAATTTTGTCTCGATAGTTCCCTTGAATTAAAATATCATTCCCTTTGATAGTGCCACCAACTGCACAAAGAGACTTCAGTTCTTTCTCCAGGGCTTTCAACTCTTGCGGGCTTCCGTCAAATCCTTTAATAATGGTTACCGTTTTCCCGCCACGTCCTTTATTGCTAAAGTGTGCTTCAAGATGTTGTTTTTTTGGCTGTATTTCGGGTTGGTAAGCCCCTTCAGCTTCAGGGAAGAGAGACTTTAAATCAGAAAGACTGTTGAGTTTGGCCATATTATTTTCGCAATCCCAAGTCGCGCAGACGTTCCTCTAAAAATTCGCCTGCTGTGATGTCATTAAACTGTTTTGGATGCTCATCATCAATGCAGTGGGGGAGCACATCGAGTTTCATATCGGAAACAGGATGCATAAAAAAGGGAATGGAATAACGGGAGCTATGCCAAGCCGATTTTGGTGGATTGACCACACGATGGATCGTAGATTTTAGTTTGTTATTGGTGTGTCTAGAGAGCATATCCCCGACATTGATCACAAGTTCATCATCTTCTGCAATGGCATCAATCCACTCGCCTTGGTGGTTTTGTACCTGCAATCCACGACCTTGTGCACCCATGAGCAGTGTAATCAGGTTGATATCACCATGAGCAGCAGCTCTTACAGCTTTTTTGGGTTCTTCTGTAATGGGCGGGTAGTGAATGGCTCGGAGAATACTGTTTCCACCCTTGACAAATGGGTCAAAATAGTGCTCATCTAAACCGAGATGAAGGGCCAGTGCACGCAAAACAAAACATCCGGTTTTTTCCAACGCTGCAAAGGTTTTTTGCCCAACCGCATTAAAAGCGGGACTCTCATCGACCAATACATTTTCGGGGTATTCCTCGCTATTGGCGGGTGGTTCATGTTGCCCAAAATGAAAAAACTCCTTTAAATCTCCTGTTGTTCGACCTTTGGCATGTTCTTTTCCAAAAGACGTGTAACCACGCTGACCAGCAAGTCCTTGAACTTCATATTTTGCTTTCGTTTCGTATGGAAGACTAAAAAACTCACGAACTTGTGTATACAATTCATCAACCAGATCTTGGTCCAGAAAGTGACCTTTTAATGCAACAAAGCCAATGTCTTCATATGCTTTACCGATGTTTTGAATAAACTCGTTACGTTTATTGGCGTCTACACTTAAAAAATCACGAAGATCAACTGACGGAATTTGTTTCATACATGCGATTTACACAAAATTAAACAATTCTATTACAATATCTTTTCAATGGGTGTGAATGGTAGGGAAAAAGCCTCTGCAATAGAACGATGAACCACTTTTCCATGTGCGATATTAAGTCCATTTGCCAAATGAGGATATTGTTTACAGGCGTTCTGCCAACCGAAATTGGCAAGTTCAACGGCATAGTCAATGGTTACGTTTGACAGAGCTTTGGTTGAAGTTTGCGGTACCGCACCAGGCATATTTGCAACCGCATAGTGCAGAATATCGTCAACGACATAGGTTGGATTTTCATGGGTCGTTGCTTGTGTGGTTTCAAAACAGCCACCCTGATCGACTGCAACATCAACCAAAACGGCTCCTTTTTGCATGATACGGAGTTGTTTTCGAGTGATTAGCTTGGGTGCTTTCGCACCTGGCACAAGCACTGCTCCAATCACCAAATGGGCTTTGGAAAGATGTTTTTCTATCGCATCTGATGAGGACAAACATGTTGTTACGTTGTCTGGCATTATCGCTTGAAGCTCCTCAATCCTTCTTGGGTTGATATCATAAATCGTCACATCAGCACCCATTCCTGCCGCTACCAAAGCAGCTTGTGTACCAACAACACCGCCACCGAGGATCATCACATCGGCGGGGGAAACTCCTGAAACACCACCCATAAGAACACCCAATCCCCCTTGTGGACTTTCAAGGTATTTCGCGCCTTGCTGACTCGCCAAACGGCCAGCGACTTCGGACATGGGCGTGAGCAGGGGAAGGCCACCCTGATCATCAGTAATGGTTTCATAAGCCAAGCAGACCGCTTTGCGGTCAATCATGGCCTTTGTTAAGGACACAGAAGAGGCAAAGTGGAAAAAGGTATATACCAATTGACCTTCTTTTATCAATTTAAATTCTTCGGGAAGGGGCTCTTTAACTTTGACGATCATATCGGCATATTGATATACTTCTTTTGGATAAGATGCTATGGATGCCCCAACTTTGAGATAATCATGATTTGAAAATCCACTGCCAACACCTGCATTGTTTTCAACGCAAACCTCATGTCCATGTGAAATCAGTGTTTGAACGGCATTTGGCGTAATTCCAATGCGGTACTCATTGTTTTTAATTTCTTTTGGGACTCCGATTTTCATATTGTGATATATAACACAATTAAATTTATAATACTTTGATATATAACAAATGTAGGGGATATATAAATAAATTCAAATTACATAATTTAACATAATTATTATTATAGTGTTTATAAAAGGTGTTAAATTACATATATTTACATAGCCAAATCAAATATTGTGAAACAACTCTATCATTTAATCCTATTTATTGCTGTTTTAGCGAGCTGTACAACGCACAATCTATCAATTCAATCGTCTGGGACCATTGGAAATGATGCCATGGTATCATCAGCCCATCCGTTGGCGTCTGCCATTGGCCTTGATGTCATGAAAAAAGGTGGAAATGCGATTGATGCTGCGATTGCCACTCATTTTGCATTGGCGGTTGTTTATCCACAGGCCGGCAATATTGGCGGTGGCGGATTTG
>CAXRDL010000035.1:0-5879 GCA_964229535.1 Flavobacteriaceae bacterium
GCCCCAGTTTTCGGCCAAATCCTCAACAAGGGGGAGAATGCCAAATACGCCAATCGATCCCGTGATTGTTGTGGGCTCAGCAAAGATATAATCTGCTCCTGCAGCAATATAGTACCCACCAGATGCAGCCACGTCACCCATAGAAACCACCACTGGCATTTCTTCTTTAAGGGCTTCGATTTCTTGATAAATCAATTCAGAGGAAAGTGAGCTACCTCCTGGAGAGTTCACACGAATGACGACAGCTTTGGTGCGATCATTTTCTTTGATTTTTTTGAGAGTTCGAATAAATAGCTCCTGTCCGATTTGAAATTCACCACCCTCTCCATAAATGATTTCCCCTTGGGCATAGACCACGGCAATTCGATCTTTGCCATCGCCAATATAGGATTTGACAGCTTGTTGATAGTCTTCAATATCAATTGTATTGAGCTTATCGTCCCCACCCAATTCCATTTGGTTTCTCAATAACTCTTTGTACTCGTTTCGCAAGAGTGTGTTATCAACCACCCCGATTTTGACTGCATTTGCAGCAACTGAGGCATCTAAATTCGAGGCGATTTGATTGATTTTTTTGGCATTCAAAGCTGTGCGTTCCTCCATTTTCACAAGCATTTCTTTCCAGAAGCTATCCAAGAGGGATTTGATTTGTTCCCGATTTTCATCACTCATTTCATCGCGTAAAAAGGGTTCAACAGCACTTTTGTAGGCACCACTTCGAATCACTTGCATCTGAATGCCAGTAATGTCTTGAAATTCATTGAGGTACAGAACTTCAGACGCAAGCCCACTAATGTCTACACCGCCTTCGGGGTGGACAAAAACAGAATCTGCAACCGATGCGAAATAGTAGTCTTTTTGGGTATAAAAATCATGATAGGCATAAACGAACTTTCCAGATTGTTTAAAATCTGAAAGTGCATCGCGCATCGCTTGGGTTTGTGACATCCCAGACTGCAAAAAGGTGTGCTCAATGCTGATCCCTTCAATGCGTTCATCGTCCTTTGCTGCACGAACAGATGCCAAAATTTTATCCAAACCAATGGCCTCAGCATCGAGATCAAAAGCAGCTTCTAATTCAAATTGATTCGGACTGCGATCTGTAACCGGTTTTTGCAAGTTGATTGTCAAGACCGATTTATCTCTTACATTCACCTCTTCAGTACTGTCAATAGATGATGCCACACCAGCAATGATGATAAATAGAAACACAAAGGCGAGTACAATGGCGATGAAGGTTCCGAGAACAGAAGCGAGTAAATTCTTTAAAAACTGCATAGAAAGCTTATTTCTACAAATATAAAAGGAATATGATTTCTTTTACGACTTTTGTGTTGTGGGAATGCGAAAAACATACATCGCTTTGGGAAGCAACATGGGCGATCGCCTAGCCAATCTTCAGCAAGCTGTCAATCGGATTGATAATGAAATTGGCCAAGTCCTGCAATGTTCCTCTGTATATGAAGTGCCAGCTGTGGGTTTTTCTGGGGCCATTTTTTTAAATGCTTGTCTGGTTGCTGAGTCAGTAAAAACACCCAAGGTCATTTTGAAAGGCCTTCAAGCAATCGAAAATGAAATGGGCCGAAAACAAGTTGCTGACGGCTTGTACCATGATCGACCGATTGACCTTGACTTGATCATGGTTGAAAATGATATTATTCACTCAGACGAGCTGACGGTGCCTCACCCGCGATTTCATGATCGTTTGTTTGTCCTTCAACCCCTTTGTGAGATTGCTCCTCAAAAGAGTGTTCCAAATCAGAACCAAACGGTTGCTCAATTGACAAAGATCTGTGACGATACAACCAAAATTTCAACGTTTAGCGAAGCACTACAACGACCTGCAATTCACTTTTTGAGACAATTCAATCGCATTTGTGTAGAAGGCACCATCGGATGTGGAAAGACAAGCTTGGCCAAACAAATCGCTGAAGATCTTCAAGCAAAGCTTTTTTTGGAGCGTTTTGCTGAAAATCCATTTTTACCCAAATTCTATGATGATGCGGACCGCTATGCCTTCCCTTTAGAAATGTCATTTTTGGCGGATCGATTTAAACAGCAACGCGAACTTTCTGAACAACTCAATTTGTTTGGTCAAGGGGTTGTGTCGGATTATGAAGTTCACAAATCTTTGATTTTTACTCAGTTTACCCTGTCACCTGATGAGTTTGCCCTGTATCGTTCAATATTCTACAATATGATGCCCGATGTAAAAAAGCCAGATTTGTATATTTTACTCAAGCAAACCACCCCTAGGTTATTGGCAAACATCAAAAAAAGAGGGCGGAGCTATGAGCGAACGATTGATGCGGAGTATTTGGACAAGGTGCGTCAGGGTTATCAAGAATTTAAACGTTCGCACTCAGATTGGAACATTGTTGAAATCGATTTGAGTGAGCTCGATTTTGTGACAAATGACAGAGATTACCACGAAGTGATCAATCGCCTTAGAAGCGCTTTGTCAACGAACTGAACAATTCCCAAACAACCAGCCCTACACTGACCGATACATTTAGAGAGTGCTTTGTGCCTTCTTGATGGATTTCCAATACCACATCGGCAGCACTGACAACCTCTTGAGATACACCTTTGACTTCATGTCCAAAGACCAATGCATATGTGGTATCAGGCAGAGGGCTGAAATCCGATAAACTTGTTGACCCTTCTGCCTGTTCGACTGCCAAAACGACGACCCCTTTAGATTGGAGGTTTTGAATTGCATCTATGGTGTTTTCGCAATATTGCCACTGCACACTTTCTGTCGCACCCAAAGCAGTTTTTCGAATGTCTTTGTGAGGTGGGGTTGCTGTGATTCCACAGAGTAAAATTTCTTGTACTCTAAACGCATCAGCTGTGCGGAAAATTGATCCCACATTATGAGTGCTTCTCACATTGTCTAAAACCAAAACAAGTGGGCTTTTGGGGGCTTGTTTAAAGCTGTCCACATCCAACCGGTTGAGCTCTGCATTTTTGAGTTTGCGCATGAATCAAAAATACAACTTGATCGGCAAACAATGTTCCAAAGCAAATAAGTATTTTAGCAAGACAACACAATTGAATTTGGCCGCAAAACCATCATCTAAGGAAACACCGCTGATGAAGCAGTACAATGAGATTAAGGTGAAATACCCTGATGCTTTGTTGTTGTTTCGTGTGGGCGATTTTTATGAGACTTTTGGAAACGATGCGGTACGTGCAGCAGGTATTTTGGGAATTGTACTCGCCAAGCGAGGTGCAGGGAGTGCGAGTGAAACAGAGCTTGCTGGATTTCCTCATCACGCTTTGGAAACCTATCTTCCAAAATTGGTTCGGGCAGGGGAGAGAGTTGCCATTTGCGATCAATTGGAAGACCCAAAAGCAACAAAAAAATTGGTGAAACGTGGTGTCACCGAACTCATTACTCCCGGTGTGACCTTGACTGAAGGGGTTTTGGATGAAAAATCAAACAACTTTGTCGCAGCCCTCCATGTTGACAAACAAATGCATGGTTTGGCCTTTCTCGATATTTCTACTGGGGAGTTTCAACTCACCCAAGGAAGTCAAACGGAAATGGCGATGCTGATTCAACAATTGGATGTCAAAGAAGTTTTGGTTGCCAAGCCGATGAAAAAGCAAATCTTGGAAAGCTATGGCACACAGTTTCCAGCATATTTTTTGGAGGATTGGGTGTTTCAGGAGAATTATGCCACGGAGCGCCTTCAAGATCAATTTGGGGTTGCTTCACTCAAGGGCTTTGGGATATCTGAATTGTCGGCTGGAGTTGTCGCTGCCGGTGTAATTCTGTACTACCTCAATGAAACCGAACATGCGCAGTTGGATCATATTACGCATATCCGTCGTTACGATCGAGAGGCACATATTTGGATGGATCCATTTACCATCCGAAATTTGGAACTGATCTACCCCAATGCGCCACAGGCAACCACCCTTTTACAGGTGATGGATCATGCCAAAACGCCGATGGGCGGGCGCATGCTCAAGCGCTGGTTGGCTGCACCACTTACCGATTTGAAAGCCATTCAAAGACGCCTAGACGTGGTAACGGATTTTTATGCGCACCCAAACCGAAAACAGCGTATGCAAGATTTGCTCCAAGCTGTAGGGGATTTGGAGCGTTTGATGGCAAAAGTGGCTACGGGAAGAATTGGTCCTCGCGCAATCAACCAACTCAAAAACACTTTGTTGCTGATTCCTGAAATCACAGAAATTACATCGCAAAGCGATCAGAAGGCCCTAAAGTCTTTGGGGAAAGGTTTGGACCCATGCACGGATTGTTGCCAATGGATTTTGGAAAGATTGTCGGAAGACGCCCCTGCGCAATTGGGTAAAGGTGATGCAATCGCGGATGGCTTTTCTGCGGAGCTCGACGAGTATCGATCCATCGCTCGAGGTGGAAAACAAATCCTAGACGAGATGCTGAAAAGAGAGTCAGAAAGTACAGGAATTAGCTCTCTAAAAATATCGTATAACAATGTATTTGGGTATTATATAGAGGTGCGTAATGCGCATAAAAACAAGGTGCCAGAAACCTGGATTCGTAAACAAACCCTAGTCAATGCAGAACGGTATATCACGGAAGAACTCAAGACCTATGAGGCAAAAATCATGGGTGCGGAAGGACAGATTGCTCAACTCGAACAGCGCTTGTTTCAAGAGCTTTTGAAGGGGTTGGTGCCATATATAGAAGCCATACAGCAAAATGCACGTTTGTTGGCAGAGCTTGACTGTTTATGCGGTTTTGCCAGCTTGGCCAAGATCAGGAACTACCATTGCCCAACGATGAATGATGGCGATGCGTTGACCATAGTCCAAGGCCGTCACCCAGTGATTGAGTATCAAATGCCCCCCGAAGAGTCTTATATACCCAACGACTTGGAGCTCAACAAAAAGGACCAACAAATCATTATGATTACAGGGCCTAATATGTCAGGTAAGTCGGCGGTGCTACGACAAACCGCACTGATTGTGCTGATGGCACAAGTGGGAAGTTATATCCCAGCGGATCGGGCTGAAATTGGAATTGTTGACAAACTCTTTACGCGTGTTGGGGCGAGTGACAATATCTCACTGGGGGAATCAACCTTTATGGTCGAGATGAACGAAACCGCAGCGATTGTCAATAATTTGTCAGAACGCAGTTTGGTCTTACTCGATGAAATTGGGCGAGGTACCAGTACCTATGATGGAATATCAATTGCCTGGGCGATTGCCACTTATTTGCACGAACACCCTCACCAACCCAAAACTTTATTTGCAACGCACTATCACGAACTCAATGAAATGACAGAGCAATATGAGCGGATTCAGAACTATACGGTTTCTGTTAAAGAGCTCAAAGATGAGGTGTTGTTTTTACGAAAATTAGTGCCAGGTGGCAGCGCGCATAGCTTTGGAATTCATGTGGCAAAGATGGCGGGGATGCCTCAGTTTATCTTGGGCCAGTCTAGGCAGATGCTTGAAAAATTAGAAGCCAGTCGTGGAACAAAAGGCACGAAAGCCGATGACAATATGCAGTTGAATTTCTTTCAAATGGATGATCCCTTATTGGAAGAAATTCGGGAGCAAATTATGGATTTGGAAATCGATCACTTAACGCCGATAGAGGCATTGATGCAACTCAATAGTTTACGGAAGAAGTTGGGGAAGAAAAAGGACTTGTAGTTTTTGGGAAAATTGCCTTACATTTGTGTTCCAATTGCGAAAGTAGCTCAGGGGTAGAGCATCACCTTGCCAAGGTGAGGGTCGCGGGTTCAAATCCCGTCTTTCGCTCAAGTTTAGTCCAAGCTGAAGTGGTGGAATTGGTAGACACGTTGGACTTAAAATCCAATGAACAGTAATGTTCGTGCGGGTTCAAGTCCCGCCTTCAGTACGATTATCCT
>CAXRDL010000036.1:0-4556 GCA_964229535.1 Flavobacteriaceae bacterium
GCAGACATCATGGTACTTGCCAACCCAGAGATCGCACAGCTTCCCAACTGGGTGATTGCTCTATTGGCAGCAGGGGCATTGGCAGCGGCACTGTCCACAGCAGCAGGACTCCTATTAGTGATCTCATCGGCAGTATCACACGATCTTCTCAAAAAAATGGTGATGCCCAACATCTCAGACAAAGGAGAACTCATTGCTGCACGTATCGCTGCAACAGGAGCAGTGTGTCTGGCAGGCTACTTTGGCATCAACCCACCAGGCTTTGTAGCAGCAACAGTAGCCTTGGCATTTGGACTGGCAGCCTCATCGTTCTTCCCAGCCATATTACTTGGAATATTCTCCAAACGCATCAATAAAGAAGGTGCGATTAGTGGCATGCTGGTGGGGGTAACACTGATGCTGTTCTATATGCTTAAGTTTAAGTTTGGATGGTTTGGGGGAGGCACCAAGGCCGATTGGTGGTTTGGGATCTCACCTGAGGGCTTTGGAAGCATTGCGATGATCGCCAACTTTGTTGTTACTCTTATCATCAGCAGCAGAACCCCAGCACCGAGCAAAGACATACAGGAGCTGGTGGCTAATATTCGGAAGCCTTAGAAAAATCCGGATTTACCGGGTCATTTAAAAGTGTCCACTAATTCAAATTAGCGCATGTAATTTGAATTAAAATAGTTCTTGTTGTTAATTTATTTTTCGTTTGATTATTGTTTTTAATAAAAGTTGATAATTTCAATTATTATTAATTTTCGCTAGTGCATTACTTAAATAAAAATTGAAGTTTTGTTATTTTTGAACATCTAGGATCATTTCCATATAATTTTTTGAATTCTTAGACTTACAAAGCTTATCTTGATGCAACGTGTTTCACAATTTAAATCCTATCCTTCATGATTAATAGAAATTTTAGTGATTTGATAGTGGCCAAAACCAATTTATACAAGAAATTTAATCTATGGGTGAATTCGTTCTATCACATTGCTATAGTCATATCCTTAGTTTTGGGGATCGTTTTTGGTTGTAGTCCAAAACCAGATTCTGATCGTATGCGAGAGGAGCTAGCCGCTATTTACTCCGAAGCATTACTCAACCCTGTTCCATATCCCCATATGAATCGAAGTAGAGTTGCATGGATGATTGACAAAGCCCAAAAGCTTCCGTCTCAAAGTATTTTAACTCATCGATATTACCTGTCTCAAGAACTGTTACGTGCAGGCCAGCCAGAAGCTGCGATATCAGAACTGCAAAGTATATTCAGTGACATTGGATTTAGAATAGATATGGTGAATAATTCAACCTTGCCACTTGTTGATGAGCTTGCTCTGGCTTATCTGCGTCTTGGCGAACAGATTAACTGTCTTGAACGACATGCCGGTGAGGCCTGTATTATGCCTATAGTTGGAGACGGCATACAGGTTAGTCAGAAAAGCACAAAGCAGGCCATAGATCTTTACCAGACCATTCTAAATACTTATCCTAATGATTTGGGTTCACGATGGCTCCTTAATGTAGCTTATATGTCAATAGGGTCGTATCCTGAAAGTGTGCCAGAAGAATACCTTATTAAAGGACTGGAGGGTGATTCATCAACAGATCTACCTAATTTTAGCAATATTGCTCATGAGCTGGATGTGGCAATCGATGATATCTCCGGCGGCTTGAATATAGAAGATTTTAACAATGACGGTCATCTAGATCTTTTTTTAACCTCATATGGGTTAAATGATCCTGTTTATCTTTTTTTAGCTGATGGTAAAGGTAGGTATACGGACGTTACCACTGAAGCTGGTTTGGATGGTATTGTGAGTGGACTCAACTCTGTCCATGCAGATTACAACAACGATGGCCATGTCGATATTTTCGTGCTGCGCGGAGCCTGGCTGGCAGATTCTGGTGCGCATCCAAATTCGCTGTTGCACAACAATGGCGACGGGACATTTACTGATGTGACGCATACTTCTGGAATCCTCTCTTATCATCCAACACAAACTGCATCTTGGGCCGATTTTAATCTGGACGGCTTTCTGGACCTTTTCATAGGCAATGAGTCCAATAGTGATTGGCAAGATGTAATTGCACAGAACAGGGTTGGTGAAGGTCAGTCGCATCCTTCGGAGCTTTATTTAAATAATGGTGACGGTACGTTTACGGAAATATCCAAACAAGTAGGTATCGAATTGGAGGCATTTGTAAAAGCAGCAGTTTGGGGAGACATAAACAATGATGCCTTGCCAGATCTTTTTGTTTCGGTAAGTGGTGCACCAAACAAGTTGTATGTCAATAGAGGTGGTTCATCCATTAAGGACTGGCGTTTTGACGAGCAAGCTGCAGAATCAGGTGTGGAAAATCCGATTTTCTCTTTTCCCGCTTGGTTTTGGGATTATGATAATGATGGATGGCAAGACTTGATGGTTTTAACGTATGACTTTAGTAGTTTCGCTTCCCTCGAAAATGATATTGCCAGCGAATACCTGGATCTGCCGTTTCAGTCTGAGATTTCAAGGCTATATAGAAACAATAGGGATGGCACCTTTTCCGATGTTACCGATCTGACTCATCTCAACAGACCCTTGTATAGTATGGGATGCAATTTCGGAGACCTAGATAATGATGGGTGGTTGGATTTCTATGTAGGCACTGGTTCTCCAGACTTACGTGCTGTGATACCTAATCGCACGTTCTTAAATGTTGAAGGACAAGGTTTTGAGGACATCAGTTACAATACCGGGATGGGACATATTCAAAAGGGCCATGCAATAGCTTTTGCGGATTTGGATCGTGACGGTGATCAGGACATATATGCAGTTATGGGGGGTGCTGTGGAAGGAGACAACTTTGCAAATGCCTTGTTTGAAAATCCTGATAACTGGAATGATAATTCATGGGTTACACTAGAGCTCGAAGGTAAAACATCAAACCGTTCCGCTATTGGAGCTCGAATTGAGATCATTGTGAAACAGCAAGACGGTACCAACCGTATGATTATGCGTACTATTGGAACAGGGGGGTCCTTTGGATCCGGTAGCCTTCAAGCTGAGATAGGTTTGGGTCAGGCCACATCGATTCAACAGATAAGAATTCAATGGCCAAACTCTCAGCATACAACGGATACTTATTTCGGTCTCACTATGAATAAATTCTATCGAATTGTGGAAGGAGAACAACCAAAAGTCCTTGACAGAGAGCCTATTCCATTTGACAAGAAGTTAGTTATGGAACATCATCACTAAAATACTGACTACTAAATATACTAGCCCCACTAGGAATTATCCTCTAGGGACATGGACAACAGCTGCTTTAGAAAAAAAAATCAAACCTTAAAACACTGGAATTTTTTAATAATTTTCCAAAGTCAAGACTTCGATAGTCAATGTTGATTCATTTTTGAATAAATAGTTGTTTATTCTTATTTGTAATTCGATATGAACTTTAATACAACCAATTCATTTTATTCTTTTTTTTGTAAAAATTTTTAAAATGAATTCTAAAGTCACAATTGGTTCTGAAGAATGGATTTCATTGAGTGATTTGAACATCCCTCACATCAAGGCACGTGTTGATAGTGGAGCTAAAACTTCCAGCTTACATGCTTTAAATATTCAGCCTTATCAAAAAGAAGGTCAAACTTGGGTAAGTTTCGATGTATATCCCATTCAAAACGATGGTAAGCGAAGGGTAAAATGTAATGCATTAGTAATTGATAAGAGAATTGTAAAAAGCTCAACCGGCAATAGAGAACAAAGATTTGTTATTCAAACACTCATGACTATTGGTGTTGATACTTGGGGTATAGAAATAACACTTACCAATAGGGACACGATGGGGTTTAGGATGTTATTAGGTCGGGAGGCAATGAAAGGAAGACTAATAGTTGATCCAGAAAAAAGTTTTTCTCTAGGGAGTATTAGTGACAATACGGTTTTGGGATTTTATGAGAAATTTAGAAATACTACAAAAGGACTTAGAATAGGTTTGTTGGCTTCTAATCAAGAGCTATATAGCAATAGAAGAATTATAGAAGCTGCAGAGCAAAGAGGGCATCAAATAGAATTTTATAATATCCGTCAATGTTTTATGAAACTGGATGCTTCTACTCCACAAATTTACTATCGTGGAGGTGAAACCATTGATAATATAGATGCAGTTATACCCAGAATTAGACCTACACAAACATTTTATGCCTGTGCCCTTTTACGTCTATTTGAAAGCATGGGGGTATTTTGCTTAAATACATCAGATTCAATTATTCAGTCTAGGGATAAATTATTTTCATTACAATTACTGCTAAGCAAAGGAGTTAGAATACCAACTACAGGATTTGCAAGTTCGCCATTAGATACAAATGACTTGATAGAAATGGTAGGTGGATCACCATTGATAGTAAAGCTGTTGGAAGGGACTCAAGGCAAAGGCGTCGTATTAGCCGAAACGAAAAAAGCAGCTGAGAGTGTTATTAATGCTTTTAAAAGCCTGAAAGCCAATATTTTAGTTCAAGAGTTTATCAAAGAAGCCGATGGAAAGGACATTCGATGCTTTGTAATTGACGGAAAGGTTGTTGC
>CAXRDL010000037.1:0-4673 GCA_964229535.1 Flavobacteriaceae bacterium
GAGTTTTTGGAGGTCGGGTTTGATATGTCCACAAGCCTGTGCACCATCGACCAGAACAGCAGCACCTACTTTGTGCGCTTTTTGAATGATTTCTTCTATGGGATTTATCGTTCCAAGTGCATTGGATACATGATTGACAAACACCAGTTCGGTCTTTTTATTCAGCAGTTCTTTGTAGGCATGCATGTCGAGAGTTCCGTCATCGGTCATCGGAATCACTCGTAAGATAGCGCCACTGCGCTCACACATCATTTGCCAAGGCACGATATTGGCGTGGTGTTCTAGGGCTGAAACAATAACCTCGTCTCCAGGGTCTAAAAGCGTACCAAACCCAAAGGCAACCAAATTGATGCTATGGGTTGTTCCAGATGTAAAAATCACCTCATGTGATTTTCGAATGTTAAAATGGGTTTGAAGGCTTTGTCGGGCTTGTTCAAACTTGTCGGTTGCCTCTTGACTCAAAGTATGTACACCACGGTGAATATTGGCGTTATAGCTTTGGTAATAATCAGCAATCACATCAATCACTTGGGTTGGCGTTTGGGAAGTAGCGGCATTGTCTAGATACACCAAGTCTTGCCCATTCACTTTTCGTGATAGGATGGGAAAATCAGCGCGAATGCTTGTTACATCCAGTACCATTTCTATAAGTTAAACCCTAGGTTAACACCTAATTTTTTTGCGATTAGGGCATTGATTCTAGTTTTGACTGCAGGGATATCGACACTTGCCAAAACGTTATTGGCAAAAGCATAAGTGAGTAATGCCTGCGCTTCTTTTTTGGGAATGCCTCTTGTTTGTAGATAAAACAGAGCGGTTTCGTCGAGTTGCCCAATCGTACAACCATGGCTACAACGTACATCATCAGCAAAAATTTCGAGTTGTGGCTTGGTGTTGATGGTCGCTTTATCGCTCATCAAGATATTGTTGTTTTGCTGAAAGGCATTGGTTTTTTGTGCTTCTTGCTCCACCACGATTTTACCATTGAATACCCCTGTCGATTGCCCATCGTAAATGCCTTTATATTCCTGGTGGCTTTCCGAATTGGGATGCGCATGATGCACTAGGGTGTGATGATCGACCAATTGTTTGCCTTCCACCAGGGTAATGCCTTTCATGGTGGACTGAATCGCTTGGTCTTTGTGATAAAAATGCAGGTTGTTGCGAATAAATTGACCGCCAAAGGAAAAGGTATGCACTTTGGCATGCGAGTGCTTTTCTTGGTGGATATAGGTACTATCAACCAAGGATGCTTCCTCATGGTCGTTTTGAATTTTATAGTAATCGACTTGCGCGCCTTTATGGGTAAAAATTTCGGTTACCACATTGGTCAATACGGGTGTATCGGTCAAGCTTTGGTGGCGTTCAATGATTTGTACTTCGCTTTGGGCTTCCACCACAATCAAATTGCGGGGTTGTAACATTAAGTTTTGATTGACACCAGTAGAGAAATGAATGACTTGAATCGGTTTTTCAACTCGTTTCTTCTTTGGGATATGCACAAATGCACCTTCCCGACCAAAGGCCGTATTCAGAGCGGTGAAGGAGTCTTCCGAATCGGCAACGGCATCAAAATACTTTTCAATTACCTTTCGAAATTTCGGTTGACTCAATGCTGCCGAGAGCAAGCATACATCCATCCCCTCATGTGTGGTTTCGGACAGGAAAGAACTATACACCCCATCGACAAACACAATTTTAAAGGTATCAACGTCGTGAAGGATATAGTTTTGCACCTCGTCAAGGGTGAGGTTTTTTGATTTTTTTGGAAAAACGGTATAATCTGTTTTGACCAATTTGTTGAGCGGGGTGTATTTCCACTCTTCCATTTTTTTGGTTGGAAACCCTTGTTGCTCAAAAGTTTCAATCGCAGCAGATCGAATTTTAGCAAGCCCAGCAGGTTCTGCGGTTGCAGACGTCTGCGCCATATAGGAAGCAACAAGTTTTTCTTGTAAATCCATTATATAGCTTGTTTGATCCAATCGTATCCTTTTTCTTCAAGCTCCAGTGCGAGTTCTTTACCCCCCGACTTTACGATTTTCCCTTCGTGGAGAACATGAACAAAATCCGGAACGATATAGTCTAGAAGACGTTGGTAATGCGTGATTACGAGAATGGCATTATTCTCATTACGCAGACTGTTGACCCCATTAGCGACGATGCGCATGGCGTCGATATCGAGCCCTGAATCTGTTTCGTCCAGTATGGCGAGTTTGGGTTCGAGCATGGCCATTTGAAAAATTTCGTTTCGCTTTTTCTCACCACCCGAAAAGCCCTCATTGAGCGATCGCGATAAAAATTGAGTATCGATAGAAAGCAACTTTGCTTTTTCTTTGATTTTTTTCAGCATCACATTGGCTGGCATTTCCTCAAGCCCTTGCCCCTTACGTGTTTCGTTGATGGCGGTTTTGATAAAATTCGTGACCGTAACCCCTGGAATTTCAACAGGATATTGAAAAGATAAAAAGATTCCCAAATGGGCGCGCTCATCAGCGCTCAAATCACTGATATCGGCCCCTTGATATAGAAGACTTCCTTTGGTGACTTCATAGTCCTCATGTCCTGCAATCACAGTGGAAAGTGTACTTTTTCCCGAGCCGTTTGGACCCATAATGGCATGGACCTCTCCAGGTTTGATATCGAGGTTGATTCCGTTTAAAATTCCTTTCCCTTCAACTTGGGCGTGGAGGTTGTCTATACTCAGCATATTATTCTGTTCGAATTTCGATCATTTGATTGGTCAATGGTGCAGATGGCGCTACAGAGTCAATTTCCTTTACGGTAACAACTTGTGACCAGCCCTCTTCATTGGGGTTTTCGGAAATGACCCCTTTGATATAGACTTGCACCATATCAAAACTATCTTTTTGCACGGTGAGTGCTTGGGCGTGTAATTCGTGAAGTTTGTCATCTACAACAACACCATAAATTTCACTGCCAGTATTCAGGACAGCGGCATTGTCATAAAACAAAAACTCACCAGTTATATTTTCGACTTCAGATTTTGGTTGTGTTGTGCATGCTGTGACAAACAGCAATAAGGCAATCAGTGGTAGGTAATATTTCATTATCATGTGATTTTATCCAACAGAACCTTCAAGTGAAATTTCGAGTAGTTTTTGTGCTTCCACTGCAAATTCCATTGGGAGTTTATTGAGTACATCTTTGCTAAAGCCGTTAACAATCAGTGCGATTGCTTTTTCGGTGTCGATTCCACGTTGGTTGCAATAAAAAATTTGGTCTTCTCCAATTTTACTGGTCGTGGCTTCGTGCTCGATTTGGGCACTTTTGTTTCCAGCTTCTATGTAGGGAAACGTATGTGCGCCACATTTGTTGCCCATCAGCAAGGAGTCACACTGTGAAAAGTTACGCGCATCATCGGCTCGGGGGCTGATTTTCACCAATCCGCGATAGCTGTTTTGTGAAGTTCCTGCTGAAATTCCCTTAGAAATGATGGTACTTTTTGTGCGTTTACCCAAATGCACCATTTTGGTTCCTGTATCGGCTTGCTGGCGGTTGTTGGTAACAGCGATTGAGTAAAATTCTCCTATACTATCATCTCCTTTGAGGATACAAGAAGGGTACTTCCATGTTACTGCTGAGCCAGTTTCGACTTGTGTCCAGGAGATTTTTGCGCTTTTATGACAAATCCCACGTTTGGTCACAAAATTAAAGACCCCGCCTTTGCCTTCTGCGTCTCCAGGAAACCAGTTTTGTACGGTAGAGTATTTGATTTCGGAATGGTCTAAGGCGACGAGTTCAACTACGGCTGCATGCAATTGATTTTCATCTCGAGCAGGTGCGGTGCATCCCTCCAAATAACTTACATAACTGCCTTCATCGGCAATGACGAGCGTCCGCTCAAACTGCCCTGTTCCCGCTTGATTAATACGGAAATAGGTAGAGAGCTCCATGGGGCAGCGCACCCCTTTAGGGATATAGCAAAACGACCCGTCAGAAAAGACCGCAGAGTTTAGCGCAGCATAGTAATTGTCTTTACGCGGTACAACTGTACCAATGTATTTGCGCACCAAATCCGGGTATTCTTTAATCGCTTCTGATATCGAACAGAATATAATCCCTTTTTCGGCCAAGGTTTCTTTAAAAGTTGTAGCCACCGACACAGAGTCCATAACGATATCAACCGCAACACCCGACAATTTCTTTTGTTCTTCAATAGGGATACCGAGTTTTTTAAAGGTGTCGAGCAATTCGGGGTCGACCTCGTCCAAACTGTTGTATTTTGGTGCTTTTTTGGGTGCCGAAAAATAGGAAATCGCCTGAAAGTCTGGCTTGGGATAATCCACATTGGCCCAGTCGGGCTCCTCCATCCCACGCCATGCCTCATAGGCCTCCAAACGCCATTCGGTCATCCAAGCGGGCTCGTTTTTTCGTTGGGAAATCGCCCGAACGATGTCTTCGTTGAGACCAACCGGAAAGGTATCCGACTCGATGTCTGTGTAGAATCCATAGGCATATTCTTTGGATTCTAGTTCTTTTTTTAATTCTTCTTCTGTGTAGGCCATAGCAAACCTGTTTTATAGTGAAAAACTCTCTCCACACCCACAGGTGCGATTGGCATTGGGATTGTTAAAAACAAAGCCCTTACCATTGAGCCCACCTGAATATTCAAGGGTCGTACCTACGAGATAGAGAAAACTCTTTTTGTCGAC
>CAXRDL010000038.1:0-4573 GCA_964229535.1 Flavobacteriaceae bacterium
ATTGGGTTCTCTTTACTCGATTATGCTTGGGATGCAGATTTTTCCTCACTCAATCCCTATGTAGAAAAAATCACAAAATCGGCCTTACAAAACAAAATCCCTGACAGCACGGTTCTCAATGTCAATTTTCCCAAACGAAAAGAAGGTGAAATCAAAGGGATTAAAATTTGTCGTCAAGCCAATGCCTATTGGATTGAAGAGTTCGATAAACGTCAAGACCCGATGGGGAAAGAGTACTATTGGATGACTGGTGCATTCATCAATAATGATAAAGGAGAGGACACCGATATTTGGGCGCTCGAAAATGGATATGTTTCAGTCGTTCCTACACAGTTTGATCTTACCGCACATCATCAAATTCAAAAACTAAACTCATGGACTTTCTAAAGAAAATCAGTCCTGGATTATTGGGTTGGCTGACTGGACTCGTCTTGCCGTTTGGCTCTCTTTTTCTATTGATAGAATACGTGGTTGATGGCAATGCTGTGGACACTATCCCCATGTTGTATGCTTACGATGAGCTCGGCATTTGGATTACATTAGCAGTGCTGCCGAATCTTTTTTTCTTTTGGTGGTGGATCCAAAAAAAGAATACGCGTGCGGCTCAATCTGTTCTTGGCGCAACCATTTTTTGGGCCTTTCTGAGTCTGCTCTTAAAATTTGGAGTATGAGATACTACTTCATCGCCGGGGAAGCCTCTGGGGATTTGCATGGTGCCAATCTAATTGCTGCACTGAAAGAAAAAGATGCAACATCCGAATTTCGAGCTTGGGGTGGAGACAAAATGCAAAATCAGGGAGCACAAATCGTAAAACACTACAAGCATCTCGCTTTTATGGGGTTTTGGGAGGTTGCCAAAAACCTGAGAACCATCCTTTCCTATATCGCTTTTTGTAAAAAAGATATTCTCGCATTTAAACCAGAAGCTTTAGTCCTTATCGACTACCCAGGTTTTAACATGCGTATCGCAAAATGGGCAACCGCTTTGGGAATTCCAGTACACTATTATATCATGCCACAAGTTTGGGCGTGGAAAGAAAATCGCGTGCGAAAATTGGCAAAGCACACCAATTATCGTTATGCCATACTGCCATTTGAGGTTGATTTTTTTGAACAAAAACACAAGCTTCCCATTGATTTTGTCGGGCATCCTCTTATCGACGAATTATCAGCAATACCAAAGTCGGATGGCGCATCGCTTAGAGCAACTTTGGGCTTGACAAAACATGAAAAAATCATTGCCTTGTTGCCGGGAAGTCGAAAACAAGAAATCAGTAAGATTTTAGGAATAATGGCAACGACCATTAACTCCTTTCCGAACTATCGATTTGTGATCGCAGGAACGTCAAATATCAATCAATCCCTTTATCATCAACTTGCACCTGGTGTAGATTTGGTTATGGATCAAACCTATGATTTGGTTCGTCTTGCTGATGCTGCCATCGTCACAAGCGGAACAGCAACCTTGGAAACAGCTCTGTTAAAAACCCCTCAAATCGTGTGTTATAAAACAAGCCCTTTGAGCTATGCCATTGCCAAACGAATTGTAAAACTCCCTTTTATTTCTCTAGTCAATTTGGTTGTGAACCATTTGCTCGTACGGGAGTTGATTCAAAGCGAATGTAACCAAATCGAGTTGACAAATTCCCTTCGGGAAATCCTGTCCGAAAACGGTAAAAAAGCGATTCTGTCAGGATATGACGAACTCATTGAAAAACTCGGAGGCAAAGGGGCAAGTGAGAAAGTTGCCTCGCTCATTTACAAACGAACTCATGCGTAAGTCATTTGCCTTTATTGCTCTTGTTCTTCTGGCTACAACAAGCTGTGGAATACTCAAGAGTGGTAAAAAAATGAAACCCCGCGATGGTGTTGTTTTTTATGCCAAAGAATATATGGGTACGCCCTACCGTTTGGGTGGAAACAATCACAGTGGAATTGATTGTTCAGGCCTGATTCACAATGCCTATAAAAAACAAGGGATTCGTGTTTCAAGAACCGTTGACCTTTTGCGAAAAGAAGGAAAACGTATCTCCAAAGACCGAGCAAAGGCAGGTGATATTATTTTTTTCAGAACGACCAAAAAACGAAAGATCACCCATGCTGGTATTGTCGTTGGACGCAAAGGTGGAGAACCTCTGTTCATACATGCCTCCTCTTCAAGAGGGGTTATTATTTCTTCTTTACGTGAGGGCTATTGGAATAAGACCTATGCGCAAACACGGCGGCTGATTCGATAATAATTCCTATCTTTTCATCATGTCCCCTCTTGCCTACTGCACAGTTTGCTTTGTTATTGGTGTATTGACTTACCCCCACATTGCCCCTTTCCATGCTGTGATTCCATTTGTTTTGTTTTGTATGTCTATAATTTGCCATCAAAAACCTAGGCGTTTTGGTTATATCCTTTGTCTTTCCCTGTTAAGCTGGATCGGTGGGCAGCACTGGGCGCAACTACATGACCCTCTACAAAACCCTAAGCATATTGCGCATCAACACGATCTTCACAACAAAGAATCGATAATTGTATTTTCAGTCCAAGACAAACCCAAACCCTCTGCCTTTAGCCAGTCGTATGTGGTGAAAGTCCACCAAATTGATGATGCCATATTTTCGGGTCTTGCTTTGCTACAACTCGAAATCTCATCATCGCTTTCAATAGGGGAAAACTACATGACTTTGGGAACGTTACGTCCCATTCCCAAAGCGCGAAATCCTGGTGGGTTTGACTTTGCCAATTATATGAAAAAAAAGGGGGTATTGTTACAAATTCATAGCGATAGCAATCGATTGACTTTTATCGATAAAACCCCTTCGCTTAAAGGATACGCCTTCTCGCAAAGAGAGCAGCTCCTACAACATGTCGATAAACTGGGAATGCAGAAACAATCAGAGGCGGTATTTCAAGCATTGGTTTTGGGCGATCGGTCAGAGCTCGATACCCATTTACAAGAAAAATATGCCAAAGCAGGGGCTGTTCATCTTCTTGCAATTTCCGGGCTTATTTTGGATTAGCAACCTCGTGATTGTACCGCTATTGGGCGTGATATTGGTTTCTGGGTTGCTCGGGGTGGCCATCGCCCCATGGGAAATCGGGGCAGCGATTTATGGGAAGTTACTCGATTTTATTCTTTATGGGATGAATACGTTGGTGAGCGCTGTCGCTCAACAGGAGTCTTTTTTGTTTACCGATATTCCTTTTGATCATTTGGATGCTTTACTGCTTGCAGCAATAGTGTTTGTATTGTTTTTGTTGATTCGGAAATTTCGTTTGGATTCTCTTGCACTACTAGTTTTCCTTTCATTTGGCTTTCATTATTCTGTGGGTTCTTCGCCATACGCAGAAAATGAACTTGTGGTTTTTCACGATTATCAAAATACCCTGATTGGCATCAAGAAAAACAAAGACGTTACCTATCTCCACGATACATCACAGTCCGTAAGCCAAAGACTTATTGACGACTATACGCTCAATCGACAAATCAGTAATAACGTTTTCCAAAATCTCCCATTCGGGCTACAATGGGGTAAAGACTGTTTATTGATTGTAGATGAAAATGAACTGTATGACTTCCCGTCCTTGGCAGGTTGTATTGTTGTGTTGCGCAATAGCCCTAAAGTTCATCTTGACCATTTGATACAACACTTGCACCCCAAAGAAATCATCGCCGATGGAAGTAATTATAAACGTTATATTAAACGATGGGAGCAGAGCTGCAAAACCAATGGCATTGAACTCCATGACACATCAACAGAGGGCGCGTATATAATCAACCCTTAAATTGGGCTGTGAAGTTTTTGTAGTAGGCTGCAAAGTCTTCTTGAGACTGTAAATTTTTGTAGTCGCCAGAGGCAAATAACTTTAGGTAAAACTCCATTTGCTGCACATTGTGGTAACCGACGATTGGCGCAAGGAAATTTGCGTTTTCATCAAAAAAAGCAACTGTTGGATAGCCCGTAATTCCGAGATAGGCCGTAAACTGATGACGGGCATTTCTTCCAGTACGATTGGGATCATATTGGGGGTTTTCAAATTGATTACCATTGTAGTTGACCAGCTCTTTGCCTTCGGCATTGAATTTGACAGGGTAATAATTCTCGTTGATAAAAGCAATCACTTCGGGATTTCCAAAGGTATTTTTATCTAGGAGTTTACAAGGCCCACACCAAGTTGTATACACGTCAACAATGATGTTTTTTGGGTTTGACTTCTGGGCAGCAAGGGCCTCGTCCATCGTCATCCAATTGACTTGGGCTGTAGCGATCGAGCAACCGATAAAAAATAGAATTAGACTACGTAATGCCATGCATTTTTCGAATTAGGGTTTTGTTGAGAATGAGCATCAACACTCCCGCAAATACGGGAATTGCTGTAAAGATGAGAAAAAATACAGATAAACCATAAGATTCTGAAATCGAGTCTATATAACTACCAGTAATCCCGCCGAGAAAGTTAGCAACGGCACTACAAACAAACCAGAAACCAAACATCAAGCCAACCAATCGCTTAGGGGCCAGCTTGCTCACATAGGACAACCCAACAGGGGAAATACAGAGCTCCCCTAGGGTGTGGAAC
>CAXRDL010000039.1:0-20703 GCA_964229535.1 Flavobacteriaceae bacterium
ACAGTTGAGTTTTTGGTGGACAAACACCGCAATTTCTATTTTATGGAAATGAACACGCGGATTCAGGTCGAACACCCAATCACCGAACAAGTGATTGATTATGACTTGATTTCTGAGCAAATCAAAGTGGCTGCAGGCCATCGATTGAGCGGAAAAGACTATTATCCCAAACTCCACTCGATCGAATGTCGGATCAATGCCGAGGATCCATATAATGATTTTCGCCCGTCTCCAGGGGTGATTCAAACCTTGCACACGCCTGGTGGGCATGGGGTTCGTTTGGACACCCACGTCTATGGGGGCTATGTGATTCCCCCTCACTACGACTCGATGATTGCCAAGCTGATTACCACTGCACAAACACGAGAAGAGGCCATCAACAAAATGAAACGTGCCCTTGATGAATTTGTAATTGAAGGCATCAAAACGACCATTCCGTTTCATCGTCAGTTGATGGATCACCCCGATTACGTTGCGGGGAATTACACCACAAAGTTTATGGAAGACTTTGAGATGAAACCCTTGTAGTCGATAATTGCACCAAATAAAAAAGCCCTCAAACGAGGGCTTTTTTGATGATTGGCTTTTCGGATTAACGGATCAGATATTCAGCGATTTGAACCGTATTGGTTGCAGCCCCTTTGCGGAGGTTATCGGCAACAATCCAGAGGTTTAAGCCATTCTGTTGCGATTCATCTTTGCGAATACGCCCCACAAAGACGTCGTCTTTGCCTTCCGCATCGAGGGGCATGGGATAGCTGTTGTTTGCCAAATCATCAACAACTACCACACCGGGGGTATTGTTGAGCAGTTCACGAACCTCATCCAAATCGGCTTCTTGAGAGAGGGTGAGATTGACGGACTCGCTATGTCCACCGACCACAGGGATACGAACCGCCGTAGCTGTGACCTTGATATTGGGATCCAAAATTTTATGGGTTTCATTGACCAATTTCATTTCTTCTTTGGTATAGCCATTGTCCATAAATACATCACAGTGTGGCAAGGCGTTGCGATGAATCGGATGCGGATAGGCCTTTTCGCCATCCATTCCGTTGTACTCGTCTTCCAGTTGTTGTACGGCTTTCACTCCCGTTCCCGTGATCGATTGATAGGTTGAAACGACAACACGCTCAATTCCATATCGTTTGTGAAGGGGTGCAAGTGCCATCACCATTTGAATTGTAGAGCAATTTGGATTGGCAATGATTTTGTCATCCGGGGTTAATTGATCTGCGTTGATTTCGGGAACAATGAGTTTGTGATCGGGATGCATCCGCCAAGCAGATGAATTGTCAATGACCGTTGTTCCTACGGCAGCAAATTTAGGTGCCCAATCGAGAGAAGTTTGCCCCCCAGCAGAAAACAACGCAAAGTCTGGCGCACGCTCAACGGCTTCTTCAAGCCCAATTACGGTATAGTCCTTTCCTTGAAAGGAAATCGTTTTTCCAACTGAACGCGCCGAAGCGACAGGAAGGAATTCTGTAATGGGAAAATTTCGTTCTTCGAGAACACTTTGCATGATTTCACCGACCATTCCGGTGGCGCCGACGACTGCAACTTTCATTTCTTTGCATTTAGGTGAGCAAAAATAAAGATAAAACCAACACCCTTAGCGAAAATATTTTGAAAACTCAAAAAAATAACAAGATGTTATAAATATAACAGTTAAGACACAATCACTCTGGGAACACGTTGCGAAATGGCAGTAAGAAGCTCATAAGAAATCGTTTGGGCGTGTTCGGCAACCTCTTCAGCGCTGGTTTGTGTGCCTCCAAAAAGAATGACCTCGTCTCCTTCTTGGCAGTCGATGTTTGTGACATCAACCATAATCATATCCATACACACATTGCCCAAGATTGGCGCCTTATGCCCGTGGATCACGACGGCTCCTTTTCCTTTGCCATAGAGTCGTCCAATCCCGTCGGCATGACCAATCGGGAGGGTCGCAGACCGTGTTGGTTTTTCGGCAACAAAACCGCGGTTATAGCCCACGGCATCTCCCACCTTGACCTCGTGGATTTGAGAAATTACAGTTTTCAATACCCCCACTGGGTGGAGGAGCTCACTGACTTCCTTTTGATTGCCATAGCCATACAACCCAATCCCACAGCGCACCATATCGTGATGGGCTTCGGGGTAGTTAAAGACGCCCGAGGTGTTGAGAATATGATAGATTGGATTGTTTCCAAAGACGGGCTTGAGCAAGTCGAATTGCTCAAGTTGAGCTTGCGTAAATGTTCTTTCAGCGGGGTCTTCAGTTGCCGCAAGATGCGATAATACACCCTGTACATGAACAGATGACGATTTGAGATGTTGTTGGAGGGTGTGCTGTTCATCAACCGAAAAGCCCAATCGGTGAAGCCCCGTATTAAACTTGAGATGAATCGGATATGCTTTTGTTTTTTGCGCTGTCAAAACCGCTTCAAGGGCATGGAGAATTCGCCAAGAATACACACAGGGTTCGAGTTGATGCGCAATCAAGTTTGACAGCTCATGAATTTGGGGGTGAAGGACCAAAATTGGAATTTGAATCCCAGCGTTTCGCAAGGCAATCCCTTCCCGTACATAGGCAACCCCGAGGTAGTCTGCCCCTTCTTTTTCCAAAAAACGTCCAATGGCTGTGGCATCAGATCCATAGGCAAATGCTTTGACCACCACCAAGATTTTGGTGTCGTTTTGTAGTTGTTTTTTAATCTGCTGGAAGTTGTGTCTCAGGGCGGGCAGATGAATTTCAAATCGCGTTCCTTCAGCCACTTTTCTTTCTTTTGTTGTCTTTCCGCTTGCCAGTTTTCTTGGGGGTTGTTTTGTCCATACTCATCGCGTGATAATAGGCGGCTCGGCTCAAGGGTTCATATTCGCCAGTTTGCCCCAACAGGACTAGGTTGTTGTCATCAGATTTGCGGAAACTATACTGAGCGAGATTGCCGGTATGCGTACATACAGCATGTACTTTCGTAACATAATCTGCGGTAGCCATCAAGTTGGGCATGGGGCCAAAGGGGTTGCCTTTGTAGTCCATATCCAAACCAGCGACAATCACGCGAATCCCTTTGTTGGCAAGGTCATTGCAAACCGAAACGATTTCGTCGTCAAAAAACTGTGCTTCATCAATCCCCACCACATCACAGTCATCGGCGAGAATGCGAATATTGGCCGCAGCAGGCACGGGTGTTGAGCGGATTTCATTGGCATCGTGCGAAACCACTTTGTCATCATCATAGCGATTGTCAACAGTCGGTTTAAAGATTTCGACCTTCTGTTTGGCAAACTGTGCGCGTTTAAGCCGTCGAATCAACTCTTCTGTTTTTCCAGAAAACATGGAACCACAAATCACTTCGATCCAGCCGAATTGCTCTTTTTGATTTACCGTATTTTCGAGAAACATAGGAACTGTTTTTGGGATTTACCCGCCTAACAAAGGTATTAAAATCAACTCACCAAATGATGAAGCTGGGGATAAATTATGACAATCTGTTTTGCGAGAGTTTATTTGCCAAAGAAATGACTTATCTTTAATCCTCAACATATATAAGCCCACTAAATACAAGAGATTGCAAATTGAGCCATCCACACTTTATGTCGTTCCAACGCCCATAGGCAATTTGGCCGATATCACCCGTCGCTCCCTTTCCGTTTTGTCGGAAGTGGATCTGATTTTGTGTGAGGACACCCGGGTCAGTCGCAAGTTGCTCAACCATTATGATATCGATACACCAACCAAGTCGTATCATATGCACAATGAGCATCGCACGGTAGACGGTTTGGTCGAGCAACTCCAACAAGGGATGTCCATGGCGTTGATTTCGGATGCAGGTACCCCTGCGATTTCCGATCCAGGATTTTTATTGGTCAGGGCGTGTTTACAAGCGGGTCTTCGGGTGATCACCCTACCGGGGCCAACCGCCTTTATCCCCGCATTGGTACAAAGTGGGTTTCCTACAGACCGTTTTGTTTTTGATGGGTTTTTACCTCATAAAAAAGGGCGAAAATCTAGACTTTCTCAACTCGCGGAAGAAACCAAAACCATTGTATTATATGAGTCTCCTCACCGCATCGTAAAGACGCTAGAACAGTGTGCAAAAGTGATGGGACCTGACAGACCCGCATCAATATCCAGAGAGTTGACCAAAGCATTTGAGGAAACGGTACGAGGGACATTGGAAGAACTCGAAGCACATTTTACGGCTCATCCGCCCAAAGGCGAATTTGTGCTTGTCATTCAAGGAAAGGACTGAGATGCGCTGGCTTGTTCAACCCAACCCCAATCCAGAGACGGTGCAATCACTCGCCAAGGCACTGACTGTGCCTGTGGTTGTCGCTCAACTTTTGGTGCAAAGAGGGATTACCAATTTTGATGCAGCCAAGCAATTTTTTCGTCCCGACTGGCATCATCTGCACGATCCGTTTTTGATGAAAGATATGGACGTGGCAGTTGCTCGCTTACAACAGGCCATCGACAAAAAAGAAACCGTAATGGTCTTTGGTGATTATGATGTGGATGGCACGAGTGCAGTGGCATTGCTCGTGCATTATTTACAGCATCAACAAATGGAGGTCATGTCATACATTCCCGATCGCTATGCGGAGGGCTATGGACTTTCACAGCAAGGCATCGACAAGGCCGTTGCGGAAGGGGTGAAGTTGTTGTTCACTTTGGATTGTGGCATCAAGGCGGTTGACCTGATTGCGGATGCCAACCAAAAGGGGATTGATGTGATTGTCTGTGACCACCATACGCCGGGGGAACAGTTGCCTGCTGCCCATGCAGTTTTGGATCCCAAACGCCCCGATTGCAACTACCCCTTTGATGGGCTATGCGGTTGTGGCGTGGTGTTTAAACTCATCCAAGCTCACGCAAGTACAATGGGGATTGAAGTACAAGAATTGCAGCCCTATTTAGATTTGGTCGCAACAGCATCAGCGGCAGATATTGTGCCCATCTTCGATGAAAACCGGGTGCTTACCTATTTTGGAATGCAAGTCTATCAGCAGTCTCCACGTCCGGGGTTGGTGGCCTTATTGGGTGAACGCAAACAACGAACGATTTCCGTTACCGATCTGGTTTTTCGGGTGGCACCTCGTATCAATGCAGCCGGGCGTATGAAGCACGGTACCTATGCCGTAGAACTCTTGTTGAGCGACAGCATAGAAGAAGCGACCAAACGTGCTGAAGCAATTGAGGTGTTTAACGAGGATCGAAAAACATTGGATAGAGAGATTACCGAACAGGCCTTGGCACAAATCGAAGAGAGCGGACAAATCGACAAGGCAAGTACTGTTGTTTATGACCCAGATTGGCACAAGGGCGTGATTGGGATTGTGGCATCTCGACTAATCGAAACGCACTATAAACCCACGGTGGTTTTCACACGTTCTGGGGATGTACTCACCGCCTCAGCACGTTCGGTTAGGGGCTTTGATTTGTATGCAGCCCTATCTGCATGTCAAGAGCATATCATTCAGTTTGGGGGTCATAAATATGCAGCTGGATTGACAATTCGCCCCGAACAATATGATGGTTTTTGTCAGCGGTTTGAAGAGGTTGTATCAAAACGAATACAGCCCGAACAACAAGAACGTACTCTATCGATTGATATGGAAATCCCCATTGCAGAAATCACGCCCAAGTTTTATCGAATTATCAATCAGATGGCACCATTTGGCCCGGGCAATATGCGACCCGTGTTGTTGTCAAAAGGAGTTGCAGATCGTGGTTATGCCAAGCGAGTTGGTTCTGACGAAACCCATCTCAAGTGTTCGTTTGTGGCTGGCAACCAATCGATTGATGCCATCGGATTTGGATTGGGGGACTCTTTAGAAATCGTGCAATCTTCGGCTTGTGACATTGTCTATGTGGTCGATGAAAATGAGTGGAATGGCAAAACGAGTTTACAGTTAAACCTCAAGGGGATTCAAAACAATCAATAAGCTGTGTAAATGCTAACTTTTTCCGAAATTTGAAAAAAAATGGGCTTGATGAATTCAACAGAAGATCATACGCAAATGTTATCCTCTCGCGGTTATGTGACGACACCCATAGCCGAAGGCCTCGATTATGTAGGGGAGATTAAGCGGCTCAAAAAAGAAAAAAACGCAGTCCTGTTGGCTCACTATTATCAGGAGGATGCGATTCAAGATCTCGCCGATTTTTTGGGCGATAGTTTGTATTTGGCTCAGGCAGCAGCCGAGGTTGATGCGGACGTGATTGTGTTTGCAGGGGTTCATTTTATGGCTGAAACAGCCAAAATCATCAATCCGACAAAAAAAGTATTACTCCCCGACTTGAAAGCAGGATGTTCACTAGCGGACTCATGTCCACCCCAAGATTTTGCTGCCTTCAAAGCCCAGAACCCCGATGCAGTCGTGGTGACCTATATCAATTGTTCAGCAGAGATTAAAGCGCTGAGTGATTTGGTCTGTACTTCAAGTAATGCCAAGAAAATTATTGAGAGTATCCCTAAAGACCAACCGATCATCTTTGCGCCTGACAAGCATTTGGGTCGCTATTTGATCAAAGAAACGGGTCGTGAGATGCTACTTTGGGACGGGTCATGTGTCGTACATGAGGCCTTTTCCTTTGAAAAAATTATACAACTTGTCAAGCAATATCCCAAGGCAAAATTTATTGCACACCCAGAAAGTCCTGAAGATATTTTGGCAATTGCTCATTTTATTGGAAGTACATCTAAGCTCATTGATTTTGCAATAACGGATGATGCCAATGAATTTATCGTAGCTACAGAGGCAGGGATTCTACACGAAATGAACAAACGCGCACCCAACAAAATCTTTATTCCTGCACCTGTCGATGATGATACTTGTGCCTGTAGTGAGTGCGCCTTTATGAAGCTCAACACTTTGGAAAAACTTTATCGTTGTCTAGCTTTTGAACAGCCCGAAATTCAACTCGATCAGGCACTGATGAGTCAAGCTAGACTTCCGATTGAACGCATGTTAACCCTTTCTAAATAAATGCACACTGATGTTTTGGTTATCGGAACGGGTTTGGCTGGATTGAGTTATGCTCTACAGCTGAGTCAACGTAAACCAAAGACAAACATACTGCTGATTTCTAAGCGAGACCTTATGGAGGGAAACACCAAATATGCGCAAGGAGGGATAGCGGTGGTTTCAAATTTTAAATCCGATTCTTATGTACAGCATGCTCAGGATACGATTGCAGCGGGAAATGCCGAAAACAATCCTAGGGTAGTTGACTTTGTGGTTCGTGAAGGGCCATCGCGTTTGGACGAACTCATCGCTTGGGGGGCCAATTTTGACAAGGAAGGAAAGCAACTACATTTGGGAAAAGAGGGCGGCCATTCAGCCAATCGAATTGTTCATCACAAGGATCAATCAGGACTGCATGTACTCACGACCTTGATCGATAAGGTGAGGTCGCTTCCCAATGTTACCCTTTTGGAAAAACACACCTTGGTGGATTTAATCACCGATCACCATTTGGGTGAACAAGGAGGAAATCGGTGTTATGGGGCCTATGTCATATCCAAAGACGATGAAAAGATATTAAAACTCACAGCACAAGTGACGATACTTTCGACTGGAGGTGCAGGGCAAGTCTATGAAAATACAACCAATCCCAGCGCAGCCACTGGCGATGGTTTGGGAGCTGCATACCGGGCAAAGATTCGGATTAAAAACCTCCACTATGTCCAATTTCACCCTACAGCTTTATACCCCAAAATCAATGGAGCTACCTTTCTGATTTCAGAGGCGGTAAGAGGAGCAGGAGCCTATTTGCGAAACGAACAAGGGGTGCGATTTATGGAGCATTATGACGACCGCCTGGAACTCGCACCAAGAGACATTGTATCTCGTTCAATCTATGCTGAGATACAGCAACAAAAACACCCTTTTGTTTTCTTATACGTCTCACATCTCGATTCAAAAACGGTTCGAGACCAATTCCCTACCATTTTGGCCAGTTGTAAGCAAGTCGGAATCGATGTATTTAAAGACGGAATCCCTGTATATCCTGCTGCTCATTACTTCTGTGGGGGGATAGATGTTGATGATCACAGCCAATCGAGTATGGCGGGGCTTTACGCCATCGGCGAATGTAGCCATACGGGACTGCATGGAGCGAATCGACTCGCATCAAACTCTTTATTAGAAGCACTGGTTTTTGCTGCTCGAGCGGCATCACATAGTGTCGAGTTTATGGACGAGAACCCACTCCCAAACTCCTTTTTTGAAAAGATACCACAGTGGAATGGTACAGAAGACATTTCCAATGAGAAAAATGGAAGCATTCAAAATCTGCGAAAACAATTGCAAACGCTGATGACTCAGTATGTTGGGATCGAAAAGTCACATCAAAGTTTAGAAGTTGCCGAAGATCGCTTACACGATATTTATATGGCCACAAAAGCAATATACCAAGAGAACAAACTCACCCCACAGCTGACCACATTGCGAAATATGGTAAGTGTTTCTTATTTGATCATCAAGCAGGCACAGGAGGCCAAAGAAAACAAAGGCGTATTTTATAATCTTGATTATGTCAACTGATTTTGCAAAAACATATCAAGATCAATTGTCGATTTGTATCGATCAAGCCATAACAGAAGATATCGGTCATGGGGATCAAACCTCACTTGCCATTTTTGACGCTACTCATCATTCGTCGGCTCAGCTGATTGCTAAAGGAGATGGGGTATTTGCTGGGTTGGGCTTTGTTCAAATGTTGTTTAAACGCCATGCGATAGATGTACAAGTGATCGAACAGCATAACGAAGGGTCACCATTTAAGGCAGGGGATATATTGCTACAGTTGAAGGGGAATACCCAATCAATTCTCTCCTTAGAACGTATTGCCCTAAATGCACTTCAGCGCATGAGTGGGATTGCCAAAATCACACAATCTTTACAACAAAAGATTGCGCACACCTCTTGCCAATTGTTGGACACCAGAAAAACCACTCCTAATTTTCGCATTGCTGAAAAGTGGGCGGTTGCGATCGGAGGGGGGACCAATCACCGCATGGGGTTATACGATGCGATGATGGTTAAAGACAATCACATCGATTTTGTGGGGGATATCCCCGCCACGCTTGCAAAAGTCAAATCCTATTTGGATGGGCTTGAGCATCCGATTCCTGTGATTGTAGAAACAAGGAACCTAGAACAAATCGATCACTGTATGGATTTCCCTTGGGTGGAGCGAATTTTGCTTGACAATATGACGCCAAAAGAAGTACAATCTGCCGTATCCCATATCTCAGGAGCCGTTTCAACAGAAGCTTCTGGAAATATCACACCCCAAAATATTGTTTCCTATGCCGAGACGGGGGTTGATTTTTTATCCCTGGGGTTTTTAACACATTCTGCATCTATAGTAGATATGAGCTTGGTAAAAGTCTAGGTATATAAAAACCCTCCGTAAATGGAGGGTTTTTTGAATCAATTGATAAAGATTAATTGAAAGTATATCGAACGCCAATTTGAGCTTACCACTTAAGATTTAAACTATTGACTATTATATGTTCGAAGTAGGCTCGAAGTCGAACTATCGTGCGCACCCCCCTTTTTGTTGACAATTTCTTTTAAAATTGTATTCGCCAATTGCTTGCCCAGTTCCACGCCCCATTGGTCATAACTATAAATATTCCAAAGAATACCTTCCACAAAAATTTTGTGTTCATACATGGCGACGAGTTTCCCCAAACTTGCGGGTGTGAGCTTTTCAATGAGCAGGGTCGTTGTGGGCTTATTTCCAGTAAAGACTTTAAAGGGCACTAAGGATTCTTCGACTCCCTGACTGCGAACCACTTCTTCCGACTTTCCTTTCATCAGGGCTTCGGTTTGTGCAAAAAAGTTTGCCATCAGTTTGTCGTGGTGATCTTGCTTGCCGTACAGGGGGGTTTTAAAACCGATAAAATGTGCAGGAATCAGCTTGGTTCCTTGATGAATCAATTGGAAAAAGGCGTGTTGGGAATTGGTGCCTGGCTCCCCCCAAATCAGATTTCCAGTTTGATAGTCAACCGCATTGCCTTTGCGGTCAACACTTTTCCCATTGCTCTCCATAATGCCTTGTTGCAAGTAGGCAGGTAAACGGTGGAGGTACTGGGTGTAGGGGATTATAGCTTCGCTTTCTGCGCCGTAAAAGTTATTATACCACAAGGTGATCAGCGCAAGCACGACAGGAATGTTTTCATGCAAAGGCGTATTTGCAAAATGTGTGTCCATGGCATGAGCCCCTTGAAGGAGTTCCTCAAAGTGATCGGGGCCAACCCCCAACGCAATCGATAGCCCAACGGCACTCCACAACGAAAATCGTCCCCCTACCCAATCGTTCATTGGGAATACATTTTGGGGATCAATTCCAAAGTCGTTGATCATTGTCAAGTTGGTCGATACCGCTACAAAGTGATCGGCAACGGCTTGTTCTCCTAGCGCATCGACAAGCCACTGCTTGGCAGTGGTGGCATTGCTCAGGGTTTCTTGGGTGGTAAAGGATTTGGACACGACCACAAACAGGGTCGTTTCTGGCTTTACGTTTTGAAGCACTTCCATGACATGATCGCCATCCACATTGGACATAAAGTGCAAGTTGAGATGGGTTTTGTAATGCGCCAGGGCTTCGGTGATCATGACAGGACCCAAATCCGATCCACCAATGCCGATGTTGACCACATCGGTAAAGGGCTGTCCACTGCTGCTTGTAATGGTTCCGTCAATCACGCCTTGGCTAAAGCTTTTGATTTGATCGATAACCGCATGAACACCCAGGATGATATTTTCACCATCCACACGAACGTCCTGATCCCTCGGTGCACGAAGGGCAGTGTGTAGTACCGCTCTCCCTTCCGTGGCGTTGATCATCGACCCGCCAAAGTAATGACTCATCGCTTCTTTAAGTTGGCATTCTTCTGCGAGCTCAGTCAACAAGGCAAGGGTCTCTTGCGTCAGGTGGTTTTTGGAAAAATCGACATAAAAGTCATCCCAGCAAATGCGAAATTGCTCCCCGCGTTTGGCATCCCCATCAAAAAGGTCTTGCAACCTTTGACCTTGCGTTTCTTTATAGTGTTTCTGAAGTTTGCTCCAAGCTGCTGTTTTCGTTGGATTGATTGTTGGTAATGGCATTGGTATTTGTTTTTTGTTCTTCAAAATAAATGCAGTCGAGTTTATCCTTCCACGGAATCATATGTTGCAAATATGCTGCTTTCAGTTCACTTGCAATGGGTTTGGCGTCGGGTAATTTGGTTTTAAACGGATCGACTTGTTTTCCGTTTTTCCAAAAACGATAGCACACATGAGGGCCAGAGGTATATCCGGTCATACCGACCGTGCCGATATAATCTCCTTGATTGACGTATTGCCCCACGCGAACCCCTCTTTTTTTCATGTGGAGGTACTGGGTAGAATAGATGGCATTGTGCCGGATGGTTACATAGTTTCCATTCCCTCGGGTATAGCCCGATTTGGTAACGGTTCCTGCTGCTGTCGAGCGAATGGGGGTGCCAACAGGTGCGGCAAAGTCTGTCCCCAAATGGGGCTTAACACGACCGTAATAGGCAATGCGGCGTTTGGTGTTGTACCGTGACGAAATCCGTGAAAAATTGACGGGTGCACGCAAAAAGGCACGGCGTAGATTTTTCCCTTTTTCATCAAAAAATTCGGTGATATTTCGGATAGAGTCCGATTCAAATTCGATGGCGTAAATCGGTTTTCCACGATGTTCAAAATAGGCAGCATGAACTCGGTTGTGACCCACAAAAACAGAATCGTTTACATATTTTTCGGTGTAGAGGACTTTGAATCGATCTCCTTTTTCCAAGCGGAAGAAATCGATTGTCCAGGCATAGATGTCCGACATATCATAGGCCACAAGCGGACTTAGCCCTTGTTCGTCTAGCGTTTCGTATAGCGAGCTATTGATGACTCCCCAGGCCTGTCGTTCGAGGAGTTTGACTTCTTTCTGATCTTGTTTTGCCCAGAGAGAGTCCGTGAGCTTGACCGTTACATAGTCAATCGCACTGGGCTGATAAATCAAAAATTCTGGGGTTTGCAACGAGTCTTTTTTACAAAGGATCGTGTAGGGTCTTCCGGTGCGGATTTTCCGAAAGTTGTACGCTTTTTTGGCAACGTTGTTGATGTTGTAGATTTGCGGATAATAGATACCGTATTTTTCTAAAATTCCTCCAAAGCTATCACCTCGCACAACCGTATCTCTGACCACATGATAATCGTTGAGCAAAAACCCAAACTCATAAACTTCGGGCACCACGGGCTTTGCTGGTTCGCGTTCTGCATCTGATCCACAGCTTGTGAGCAGACCGAGCAAAGCGATGAAAAGAAAATAGAATTTATTCATTTACGATAATTTTAAATGGATGCTTTAACCCCCCAAAACTTTCCAAATCAACGTCAATTGACCCCACGCGCAAATCCGCAACGATACGAATTGGGATTCGGTTCTTGTCATTGCTCACCCAAAGCGATAGCCCTCCATTTTCGCGAAAGATTCGTCCTTCATCTACATAGGGTCGAAACTTGATGCAAGGAACAATCCCAAACTTGGTTTTTAGGTTTTCATATCCCAAAAACCGAAACCGAAATGCAAAGGGTTCTTTGTCATAAATCAAATTCACCGCGGCAGTTTCTCCAACTTGAATCCCATCCAAATCCAAGTGGTTCCTCAAAAAATAATAGGTGGAAACCAAATCTTGTAGGTTTGGGGCATAGGTAATTTCCGTTTTGGTTTCTTTGAGCAAGTCGTGCATCAACCCCGTTTGGGTATTGTGATCAAAATCAATTTTCACATGGCGTTTGTAATTCCCTTCCGAGATATTACGGACAAAATGAATGGGACGAACAACGTCTTTTTCAAAGTAACTGTCAAAGTAGTTATCCACCTTAAAAAACCAGCGGGCAAACCCTGTTGTTTTTCCAGTGGCGGCAACATGGTATACCGCTTGTTCTCTAAAGGTTGTTTCGCGGAGCTTGACCGTTGCATAACTAGCATTTAAGAAGCCATAGCGCATGCGAAGACGAAACCATTCGCCGTCTTGAAAGGCATCATTCACTTTCTGATCGGTGAAAATACGATCGGATTGCATGCGATCGCCAGTCGTTGGTTGGGGGTAGGCCGTAGCCCCCAAAAAAAGCATGAGGAAACAGATGAGATTTCGAATCAAATACATCGATTGTAAAATTAAAAAAATCCCTTGAGACGAGCTTTTAGAGAATGTTAAAAATTGAGATCTTAACCCAATTTCTGTTTTTCAGGGTGAAAATGCTGATAAATTTCCTTGGCTTTGGCGGTCCCAATGGACGTTGCGAGTTCCGCAAGTTTGGCCTCTTTGATGCGTTTGACAGACTTAAAATCTTTGAGTAGTTTAACGATGGTTTTTTCTCCAATGCCTGAGATGTTGTCGAGAGAGGAAGACACCGCGCTTTTACTTCTTCGGTTTCGATGAAGTCGTACACCAAAACGGTGGGCTTCGTTCCGCAATTGCTGAATGATTTTTAGGGTTTCAGACCGTTTGTCTAAGTAAAGGGGGATGGGGTCATTTGGGTAATAGATTTCTTCGAGTCGCTTGGCAATACCGATGACTGCAATTTTTTGGCGTAAACCAAGGGCGTCGATGCTCAGTAGTGCCGAGCTCAACTGTCCTTTTCCACCATCAATTACAATCAGTTGTGGAAGAGATTGTTTCTCTTCCAGTAGCCGTTTGTATCGTCGGTAAATCACCTCCTCCATCGAGGCGTAGTCATTGGCTCCAGTTACGGTTTTGATAATATAGTGTCGATACTCTTTTTTGGCAGGCTTGGCCTGACGAAAAACCACACATGCAGCAACGGGGTTACTGCCTTGGATATTGGAATTGTCAAAGCATTCGATATGTTCTGGCAGCACTTGTAAGCGGAGGTCTTTTTTCATCTGATTCAGCAAACGCATACTGTGTTGTTGGGGATCCGAGATTTTGATTTGCTTGAGCTGTTCCAATCGCCCCTGTTTGGCATTTCGCAACGACAAATCCAACAACTTTTTTTTCTCTCCTTTTTTGGGGACAGTCACACGAATATCATCGCCCAAGTTAATGGAAACAGGCAATAACACATCTTTGGAGGTGGACGCAAATCGACGGCGCAATTCGACCACCACCACTCGCAGGACGTCCTCATCACTTTCTTCCAGTTTCTTTTTGATCTCCATATTGTGAAAACGAACAATCGACCCATAGGCCACGTGGAGGTAGTTGACATAAGCGGTTTGCTCGTCGCTGATGACCGAACACACATCCACATTGCTGATTGTTGCGCTCACCACAGTAGATTTGGATTGATAATTGGTGAGGATTTCGATCTTACCTTTCTGTTTTTGCGCCTCTTCATAATCGAGTCGATCGGCAGCGATACTCATTTTTTGTTGAAACCCTCGAATGGCCTCGCTGAAGTTTCCACGGAGAAGCGCACGGATTTCACGGATTTGATGGTCATAGTCCGATTCACTTTGTTCCCCCACACAAGCCCCCAAGCAGTTTCCGATATGATATTCCAAGCACACCTTATAGTTTTTGGTTTCAATCGATTTTGGCCGTAAGTCATACGAGCAATTTCGAAGGGGGTAGAGTTCTTGAATGAGATTCATCAACAGCCGTACGGTCTTAAAATTGGTGAATGGACCAAAATATTCCGATCCATCCTTCTGGATTTTACGCGTGGTAAACACCCGTGGGAACGCTTCTTTTTTAATACAAATCCAGGGGTAGGTTTTATCGTCACGCAGCAGAATATTGTAGCGCGGTTGATGTTCTTTGATCAAGGTGTTTTCCAAAATCAGCGCATCAGATTCGGTGGGTACGACGATATGTTTGATCAAAGAGATGTTTTTGACCAGTCTTTGGGTTTTTCTCGAATCGACTTGCTTTCGAAAATAGGACGACACCCGATTTTTAAGATTTTTCGCCTTCCCTACATAAATAATACGCTCTTGACTGTCGTAAAATTGATACACCCCGGGCTGACTCGGCAGGGCTTGAACGTGAAGTTTTAGCGCATCTTTAGACATGTGACGAAATTAATTATTTTATTTGTGTTCAATCCAAGCAAATGACTAAAGCAGAGATTCGACAACATTATCTCAACAAACGAAAGCAGCTCAGTCCACAAGAGATGGAAAACAAGCAGCAGGGACTGATGAAGTATGTTGCTTTGTTTGATTTGTCATCTTATGCGGTTGTTCATTTGTTTTTATCGATTCAAAAGCAGCGGGAACCCAACACCCAGCCCATAATGGAGAATTTGTTTTCTTTGGGAAAAACAGTGGCTGTTTCCCAATCGGATTTCACGACCAAACAAATGACACATTGGGCAGTTTCCCCTGAAAGCTTTTGGCAAACCAATCGCTACGGAATCCCCGAACCGGTCAAAGGAACGCCTGTCTCCCCAAGTTCGATTGACTTGGTTTTTGTGCCTTTGTTAGGCTATGACACCAAGGGGCAGCGCGTTGGATATGGTCAAGGATTTTACGACCGATTCCTATCGGCATGTGCTCCGCATACCGTTTTTGTGGGGTTGTCGTATTTTCCACCAGAGGCTGAAATTTCCGATTGCGAACCGACAGACATTCGCCTCCACCACTGTATCCACTCTGAGGGAATCGTTTGCTTTTAGCTTTTTGGAAAAATACGTTTGTTAAACACCAGTATAATTCCAACCCCAGTGCTGATGGCGGTATCCGCCAAGTTAAAAACAGGTTCAAAAAAAGTAAAGGATTGTCCACCAATCCAAGGCATCCAAGAGGGCCACACCCAAGTCAACATCGGAAATTGTAACATATCGACTACATGTCCAAAAAACAAGGGTGCATAACCACCGTCTTCAGGGAATAAGGTTGCAATCTGCCCATAGCTATGTGAAAAAAGAAGTCCGTAAAACAAGGAGTCAATGATATTGCCAAGGGCACCAGCAAAGATCAGGCAACCTGCTATGAGCAATAGTTTGTGTTGCTGTTTTTTGATTGCGTCCCAAAGCATAAACCCAATGATACTTACGGCAACAATGCGAATGAGTGACAACAGGAGTTTACCAGTATCTTCCGAAATGAAGGGGATAAAATCGCTAAAGCGCGTACCCCACGCCATCCCTTTATTTTCAATGAATAGCAATCGAAACCAACCCCAATCTACAATGGCATCAGAACTGTAAATGCTCAACGGGAAAGAGAGCTTGATGTAGAACTTCGAGCACTGGTCTAGCAAAAGAACAGCAAAAATTAAAAACAGGGATTTTTTAAGGGTCATCTATGTGACTTCTGCATGTTTTTTGCCTCGATACTTAAGGTCGCGTGTGGAACCAACTTTAGGCGTTCGACATTGATGAGCTTTCCAGTCACTCGACAGACCCCATAGGTTTTATTTTCGATGCGAATCAACGCATTTTTGAGATCGCGAATAAATTTTTCCTGACGAATTGCGAGTTGTGTATTTGCTTCTTTCGACATGGTTTCAGACCCTTCTTCAAAGGCCTTAAACGTCGGAGAGGTGTCGTCAGTACCATTATTTCCATCATTCATATATGCACTGCGAATGAGTTCTAAATCATGTTGTGCTTTGGCAATTTTTCCTTCAATTAACACCCGGAACTTCTCAAGATCCTTATCTGGGTATCGATTCATTTCGTTAGTCTTCATTTGTTTTTCATTTGGCTTTTTCTAGGCGAATCACAGTTTTGATATCATCAAATGATAGCGGCTCTCCATCTGAGTTTGATTCAACAAACACGATGTTTTTGGCCAACACTTCACTTGTCACATAGCTTTTATTGGCTTGTATTGCGTCTACTAACCGTTTGTCATGCTTCAGCGTTAGGCTGATGGTATCGGTGACTTCAAAGTCCATGTCTTTCCGAAGATTTTGAACGCGATTGACAAATTCTCTAGCAATGCCTTCGAGGAGTAAATCTTCTGTCAAGCTACAGTCTAAAGCGACCGTTACCCCTTGTTCAGACGCGACTGACCAACCCGCAATATCTTTGGATTGGATAATCAAGTCTGAAGCGTCTAAAATAGTATTTTTTCCATTAATTTCAATGGGGAGCGATCCTTCCCTTTCAATGGTTTGGATTTGCACTTCACTAAGCCCAACAATGACTTCTGAAACGGCTTTCATTTCTTTGCCAAACCGAGGACCAAGAGTCTTAAAGTTTGGTTTGATTTCTTTGACCAAAATTGAGGAGGCATCGTCAAGGATTTCGATGGTTTTGACATTAACTTCTGCAGCAATCAAATCCGAAACCTCTTCGATGGCTTGCTTTTCATTGTGATCCATAGCGGGAATTAACACCCGCTGAAGGGGTTGCCGTACTTTGATTTTTTCTTTTTTACGAATCGATAGTATTAATGACACAATACGCTGTGCACGTTGCATTTTCTGCTCGAGATCAGGATCGATAAAATCCTTGTGAGCATCTGGAAAATAGGCCAGATGAACAGAAGCATATTGTTCTTTGGACGTGGTTTTATCCAAATCCTGATATAAACGATCGGCGTAAAACGGTGCGATGGGCGCCATGAGCTTGGCAACGGATATCAAACAGGTGTACAGTGTTTGATATGCAGCGATTTTATCCGCTTCGTAAGTCCCTTTCCAAAAGCGTCTTCTCGACAAGCGAACATACCAATTGCTCAGGTCTTCAATCACAAAAGAAGAGATCATTCGTGCAGCTTTTGTGGGTTCGTAGTTATGATATTGGGCATCTACCTTTTCAATTAGCGTATGGAGTTCTGATAAGATCCATCGATCAATTTCGGGTCTTTTGTCCAAGGGGATATCGTCTTCCGCATAGGTGAAATCATCGATATTGGCATACAAACTAAAAAAGGAATAGGTGTTGTAGAGGGTTCCAAAAAACTTGCGTCGAACTTCGCCAATCCCTTCCACATCAAACTTGAGGTTGTCCCAGGGATTGGCATTGCTAATCATATACCAGCGTGTGGCATCTGCACCATAGGTTTCCAGGGTTTCAAACGGATCTACAGCGTTTCCTAAACGCTTTGACATTTTTTGTCCGTTTTTGTCAAGTACGAGCCCATTCGAGACCACATTTTTAAAGGCGATATTGTCAAACACCAGCCCGCCAATGACGTGGAGGGTATAAAACCACCCACGAGTTTGATCGACACCTTCGGCGATAAAGTCTGCGGGGAAATCAAGCCCTTCATCAATTTTTTCTTTGTGTTCAAAGGGATAATGCCATTGTGCATAGGGCATCGAGCCAGAGTCAAACCAGACATCGATTAGGTCATTTTCTCTGTACATGGCATCTCCGTGTTGACCGACAAGGATCAATTTATCGACGACGTTTTTATGAAGATCCAGGGTATCATAGTTTTCAGGTCTCATATCACCGGGCACAAAATCTGCAAACGGATTGGTATCGATGAGTCCAGCTTCTACAGCACGGTCAACCTCCACTTTAAGCTCCTCGATGGAGCCAATCACTTTGGTTTCTGATTTGTCTTCGGTGCGCCAGATCGGCAGGGGGATTCCCCAAAAGCGAGAGCGTGACAAGTTCCAGTCGTTGGCATTAGCAAGCCAATTTCCAAAACGACCTTCGCCGGTCGATTTCGGTTTCCAATTGATGGAGTTGTTCAGGGCTACCAGTTGTTCTTTTTTGTCACTGACTTTCACAAACCAAGAGTCGAGCGGATAGTAAAGTACAGGCTTGTCTGTTCGCCAACAATTGGGATAGCTGTGCACGTACTTCTCAACGGTAAATGCCTTATTTTCTTCTTTGAGTCGGATAGCGATTTCAACATCTACTGATTTATCAGGAGCTTGACCGTCCTCATAATATTCGTTTTTGACATATTTTCCACCGAGAGGGCCGAGCTCCTTCCGAAAGCGCCCTTGTAGATCAACTAAGGGAACCAATTGTTCATTCTCGTCCAGAACGAGCATAGGTGGAACTTCAGGGGTTGCTTGTTTGGCGACCATGGCATCATCCGCACCAAAGGTCGGAGCAGTATGGACGATTCCCGTTCCATCATCTGTTGTGACAAAGTCCCCAGCGATTACGCGAAACGCATTTTTGGGATTGTTGTGTGGTAGGGGTGCATCGGTCCACAGTTGTTTATAGCGAATACCGACCAAGTCAGCACCCAAGATACGGTCAGTGATAAGATAGGGGATGTTCTTTCCATTTTTTTCGTAAGACTGCAAGTCATCAAGGGCTTCAACTTGCTGAAAAACCTTTCCAAATACTTTTGTCACCAAATCTTTGGCTAGTAATACGCGAATGGGCAGATGTGTATATCTGTTAAACGTATGGATTACCATATATTCTATCGATGGACCAACAGTCAGAGCGGTGTTTGAGGGTAAGGTCCAAGGTGTGGTTGTCCATGCCAAAATGTGTAGAGGTAGTACATCTTGCAGTTGTTTTGGGAGCGTTTCTTTATGAGTTTCAAATTGGGCAGTAACCGTGGTGTCGGTCACATCTTGATAACAGCCGGGCTGATTGAGCTCGTGAGACGAAAGTCCTGTTCCCGCTTTGGGAGAATAGGGTTGAATTGTATATCCTTTATAAATCAAATTCTTGTCATAGAGCTGTTTGAGCAGCCACCATACCGACTCCATATATTTAGGAGTATAGGTGATATAAGCCTCGTCCATATCGACCCAATACCCCATTTTTTTCGTCAAATCGCTCCACACGTCGGTGTAGCGCATGACGGCTTCTCGGCATGCGGCATTGTATTGATCTACGCTAATGGTTGTTCCGATATCTTCTTTGGAAATCCCGAGTTCTTTTTCCACCCCGAGTTCAACGGGCAACCCGTGGGTATCCCAGCCAGCTTTTCGTTTGACTTGAAACCCTTTTTGGGTTTTATAGCGACAGAAAATGTCTTTGATGGCCCGTCCCATCACGTGATGAATACCTGGCAAACCATTAGCAGAGGGAGGTCCTTCAAAGAAAATATAGGGGGGCCGTCCTTCACGTGTACTCACACTCGCCTCAAAGGTCATCGCATTTTCCCAATAGGTTTGGATATCCTTGGAAACCGCAACAAGATTCAAATTTTTATACGACGGAAAAGCCATATGCTGTAATAAGTTGCGAAAGTAACCAATTTCCCCAAAAGTTTAGGGCTTCGTAGGCTAGAACCTATACTGTAAACGCAGGCGCAAACTCCGACCTGGTGCGGAGATTCCAGACGCAAACTCTTTGTAGTGAACATCAAAGAGGTTATGGAGGTCGGCTCCGACTTTGGTATTGGTATTCACATTATAGGTTAGGCGAAAATCAAATCGGTTCCAGGATGGGGTTCCAGCATATTCGTTTTCACCTGTTTCGGAAGATACTCCAATAACTGGCGTTTCTTCAAGCCCATCTTCGCCACCATTGCTATAGTCTTCAGGAAGTTTTTGTCCAGCAAAGACACACGACAACTGCCCATTTAAGCGTCGATTAGAGATTGATATATGCTGGGCACCTTGCCAAGGAAGGATCGAAGGCACTGGAATTTGATCTTCACGCGTAATCCCATAGGTATAATTGACATGCCCCCCATACGTCAAATTTTTATTCACTTTGGTGTTCCACTGCAGACTGGCGCCGCGGAGGGTTGCTTCCCCTACATTGGTATTGGCCCAAGTTTCCAATTCGTCACCGAGGTGCGTTACAGTTTCAAAGCTACTTGATGAATCATCAAAGGGAAGCATATAGGGT
>CAXRDL010000040.1:0-16497 GCA_964229535.1 Flavobacteriaceae bacterium
CATATTGGTTTTAAAACGTGCCGCTAAATATTTCCCCATTATCGAACCCATATTACAAGAAAATGGCATACCAGATGATTTTAAATATCTGGCAGTTATCGAAAGTGGCCTGACACATGTCACATCACCCGCTGGAGCGGAGGGGTTTTGGCAATTTATGCCACAGACGGCTAGAGATTATGGATTGGAAGTCAATGGGGATATCGACGAACGTCTTCACCTAATCAAGTCCACAGAAAGCGCAGCCGCTTATCTCACGGATGCTTATGCGGAGTTTGGAAATTGGACTTTAGCTGCTGCGGCATACAATGCGGGTGTGCAACGAATCAAGTCTTCATTGGAAGAACAACAAACAAACTCCTATTATGATTTATTTCTCAATGAAGAAACCAGTCGATATATGTATCGCATGCTTGCAACAAAACTGATTTTTGAATCTCCAGAAAGCTATGGTTTTTTGATTCCGAAAGCGCAAACTTATCTTTTTCCAAATACCAAATTGGTAAAAGTGAGTACATCTCCAATCGATTGGGTTGCCTTTGCACAATCTCAAAATATGAGCTATGCAGACTTTCGAGAACTGAATCCTTGGATCAAGGGGTATCAACATTCCAATCGGAACAATAAAGAATACGAAATCAGGGTATTTGTGGACTAAATGCGCTTGAGCTGTTGCTGCATCATTTTGATTTGCTCGCCCATCATACCTTGCTTGTCGAGTTTCTTTGCCTCTTTGAGTAGTGCGGTTGCTTCTCGCTTTCTTCTTTTTTGCATGGCAATTCCTGCGAGACTGAGTTTGGCCATGGCCATATCGTGTTTCATGTTCAGTCCGAGCGTAATCGCTTTTCGGAAATATTTCTCTGCTTGGGTGAGATTGGACTGCGAAGTGATGACCCCTCTGATAAAATTGTAGTAGCCCACTTGTTTGGTGGTGAGTGCAGCTTCGGGTTTCTTGATTCGGTTCAGCCACTTTTCGGTACCTTTAAAATCTTGTTTTCGCATGCGGAGAAAAGCCAGTAATAAAATTTCATTTTTATAATACAGGAAAACAAACATTCCAGCGAGAAAGATCAAGGCAATTCCATTGCCGATAAATTCTTCTGTAAATTGGTAAACAGCATAGCCCAAACTGAGAACGGCTAGAACGATTTTGATAAATTTTGGAAACATCTTTATGATTTGCTGGTCAAAAATAAATAATTCTTATGGAATGCTTCTTGAAATCGTGGTTTTAAATTGTATATTTGCAGCCGTTTGAGTAAGAGATACACAATAAATTATGAAAAGAACATTTCAACCCTCTAAAAGAAAGCGCCGCAACAAGCATGGCTTCATGGAAAGAATGTCTTCTGTTGGTGGACAAAAAGTATTGGCTGCACGTCGTGCGAAAGGCCGAAAAAAGCTGTCTGTATCCTCTGAACCAAGACATAAAAAATAAGTGAATAAATCGTTGAAAAACAAAGGTGTTTCTATTAGTAGTAACACCTTTTTTTTATATATATTTCCACCAAAATTAACACACCACACAACTCATGCCAAAGCGTCCTGAAATAAACTCTATTCTTATAATAGGTTCAGGCCCCATCATCATAGGTCAGGCATGTGAATTCGATTATGCGGGGAGTCAAGCCCTTCGCTCATTGCGAGAAGATGGAATCGAAACGATCCTGATCAACTCCAATCCGGCGACGATTATGACCGACCCCTCTATGGCGGATCACATTTACCTAAAACCTCTCACTACCAATTCCATTCGCGAGATTCTTAAAAAGCACAAAGTCGATGCTGTTTTGCCCACGATGGGCGGTCAAACGGCCTTAAATCTTTGTATAGAAACCGACGAAAAAGGGGTTTGGGAAGAATTTGGGGTTGAAATTATTGGGGTTGATATTGATGCGATAAACATCACAGAAGACCGAGATCAATTCAAAAAATTATTAAAAACCATTGACATTCCAGTCGCTCCAGCTAAGACGGCGACTTCCTTCTTAAAAGGAAAAGAAATTGCACAAGAGTTTGGTTTTCCGCTTGTGATTCGTCCATCCTTTACCCTTGGTGGTACTGGTGCGTCTTTTGTTCATTCTGCGGATCAATTTGAAACCTTACTCACGAGAGGGTTAGAGGCCTCTCCGATTCATGAGGTTTTGATCGATAAAGCCCTTTTGGGTTGGAAAGAATATGAGTTGGAGTTGCTCCGTGACAAAAATGACAATGTTGTCATTATATGTACCATTGAGAATATGGATCCGATGGGGATTCACACAGGAGATTCCATCACCGTTGCACCTGCTATGACTCTTTCCGACACAGCTTTTCAGCGTATGCGCGACATGGCCATCAAAATGATGCGAAGCATCGGAGATTTTGCTGGAGGTTGTAACGTACAGTTTGCGGTTAGCCCTGACGAAAAAGAAGAGATTATTGCCATTGAAATCAATCCGCGGGTTTCCAGATCCTCTGCTTTGGCATCTAAGGCAACGGGTTACCCCATTGCCAAAATCGCTGCCAAACTCGCAATCGGTTACTCTTTGGACGAATTGAGCAATCAGATTACAGGGTCAACTTCGGCCTTGTTTGAGCCAACCCTAGACTATGTGATTGTGAAAATTCCACGTTGGAATTTTGACAAATTCGAGGGATCGGAAAGAGAGTTGGGTCTGCAAATGAAATCTGTCGGAGAAGTGATGGGAATTGGAAGGTCTTTTCAAGAAGCACTTCACAAGGCAACACAATCCCTAGAAATCAAACGCAATGGCTTAGGTGCCGACGGCAAAGGATATACCAACTATGAAACGGTCATTTCCAAACTCAAACACGCTTCCTGGGATCGTGTGTTTGTGCTGTATGATGCCATACAAATGGGTATTTCTTTGGATCGCATCCATGAAATCACCAAAATTGATATGTGGTTCTTGCGTCAATACGAAGAATTATACAACCTTGAACTCAAGATTTCAGAATACAACATTAAAGAGATTCCAAAACCACTACTTTTGGAAGCCAAACAAAAGGGATTTGCAGACCGACAAATCGCACATATGTTGCAATGTTTGGAAAGTGAGGTTTATACATTGCGAAATGAAATGGGCGTGAAGCGCGTTTACAAACTCGTCGATACCTGTGCTGCAGAGTTTCAAGCGCAAACGCCTTACTACTATTCGACTTTTGAAGATGAAGTCCAAATCAAAGGCGGTGAAAAATTTGTCGCTAACGAAAGTGTCGATTCTGGCCGAGAAAAAATTGTTGTTTTGGGGTCAGGTCCCAATCGTATCGGTCAGGGGATAGAGTTTGATTACTGTTGTGTACATGGTGTTTTGGCAGCTGCTGAATGTGGCTATGAAACTATTATGATCAATTGTAACCCAGAAACGGTATCCACGGATTTTGATACGGCTGATAAACTCTATTTCGAGCCTGTTTTCTGGGAGCATATATATGACATCATTCAGCATGAAAACCCTGTTGGGGTAATCGTTCAGCTCGGGGGTCAAACTGCCCTAAAGCTCGCTGAGAAACTCAGTCGCTATGGGGTTAAAATCATGGGGACATCTTTTGAGTCACTCGATTTGGCAGAAGACCGCGGGAGTTTCTCAACCCTGCTAAAGGAGAATAACATCCCTTATCCAGAGTTTGGCGTTGCCGAAACTCCAGAGCAAGCGCTACAATTGGCAGAAGAACTCGATTTTCCAATCCTTGTGCGTCCATCTTACGTTCTTGGTGGACAGGGAATGAAGATTGTGATCAATCGCGAGGAACTCGAAGCCCACGTGGTTGATTTGCTACAAAAGATTCCCAACAACAAATTGCTTTTAGACCATTATTTAGATGGTGCCATAGAGGCAGAAGCCGATGCGATTTGTGATGGTGAAAATGTCGAAATCATTGGGATCATGGAGCATATTGAACCTTGTGGAATCCACTCTGGAGACTCCAATGCCACCTTACCGCCATTTAACTTGGGTGACTTTGTAATGCAACAGATTAAGGATCACACCCAAAAAATTGCAATTGCGCTCAATACGGTTGGTTTAATCAATGTACAATTTGCAATCAAAAATGATGTGGTGTATATCATTGAGGCCAATCCGCGTGCGTCGAGAACGGTTCCCTTTATTGCCAAAGCCAAACAACAACCTTTTGTGAATTACGCTACCAAAGTAATGTTGGGTAAACACAAAGTGGGGGATTTTGATTACACCTCTCATTTAGAAGGTTTTGCGATCAAACAGCCCGTCTTCTCATTCAATAAGTTTCCAAACGTAAACAAAGCGCTTGGTCCAGAAATGAAAAGTACTGGGGAAAGCATCTTGTTTATCGACGACTTGAAAGACGATGACTTTTACGAGTTGTATGCACGACGAAAAATGTACTTGAGCAAGTAGGTTTTTTTGTACATTCGTTCCTATGTCATTAGAAGCCATTTTACTCCTCGTCATTTTAGGCGTTGTTCTTGCGATCTTTTTCTTGCGAAACCGAAATTCATCGGGATCTGATTCGCTTTTACTGCAATTGAACGAAGCCTTGCGCAACGAAATTCAGGAAATTCGAAAAGATGTTGCTCAAAATGCTCAAACCTCTCGTGTTGAAATCGAGGGCAAACTCAAAACCATCAATCAAGAGATTAATGAGTTTCAGAAGAGTGCCAAGCAGAACATGCAACAGCAATTTTCTCAATCTAATAAAATTGTGAAAGAGGTTACTTCTGAACTTGAGAAGATTAAAGGAACCAATGAGCAGGTGCTCAATTTTGCGACCCAGATGAAATCTCTGGAAAAGATTTTGGGCAACTCCAAACAACGTGGGATTCTGGGAGAGATTCAGCTCGAAAATTTATTGGCCAATGTACTGCCACCCGATTTGTTTAGTATGCAGCACAAGTTTACAAATGGCGAAACCGTGGATGCTATTGTGAAGGTTGGGCAGTTTATCATTCCCATTGATGCCAAATTTTCGTTGGACAACTACAACAAAATGATCGAAAGTAGCGATCCCAATGAGATTAAGACTCTGGAGACTCAGTTTCGCAAAGACATTCGTTCACGGATTGATGAGACCGCCAAATATATTCGCCCCAATGAGCAAACCACCGATTATGCCTATATGTTTATCCCAGCAGACGGTTTATATCAGGATTTGCTCAACAGTCGGGTAGGTAGTTTACAGATCAATTCTCGCGATTTGGTGAGCTATGCCTATGATAAAAAAGTGATGATTGTTTCTCCAATGAGTTTGTTTCCCATGCTTCAAATTACGGTAAAGGCCTTACACAATCTCAAAATTGAAAAATCCGTTCAGGAAATTCTTGCAAATGTGGACAAGCTCACCAAGCATTTGAATGCCTACCAAACCTATCACACCAAACTTGGAAAAACCTTAGGTACGGCAGTCAATCACTACAATGACCTCACGGGGGAGTTTCGCAAAATCGATAAGGATATTGTCCGACTTTTACCAGATAACAAACGCCTAGCTTTAGATGCGGATGAGGTGAGTAAACCCAACGTACTTGAGGGCGAGGACTAAGAGAGTTGCAAACGTCTGCTGACTGCAGAAAATCCGGATACCAGAATCACACTGTAGAAGATATCACCAAGTAGGGATATTGCGAAAAATGGTATAGCTAGCGCAAAACAGGTGACAAGCCCGTCGATAGTTTTGGGGTAGTACAACAGCCAAACCCCGAGATTGCTGATGAGGAAAAACAAAACACTCCCCAGTAAAACGAGTTTTGGGGTTACTCTGTTTCTTTGTTGCCCCATCCATGTAATCACAGCAAACGACAAATAAACAAAAATCGAAATGGTGTAAAAGCCCAAAAAGAGATCGGAGATCAACATGGCGAGGAGCGGTAAGATAAAGGCAAGTTGCTTTCGTGTAAAATAGGCTCCGGCAAAAAGAGACATCGCCGTGATCGGAGCAAAGTTTGGTGGATGCGGAACTAAGCGCGTTAGTGCAGCAATCAGAACAAAACTAAAGAGTACCTTTTCTTTTTTTGAAAGCGTAAACATAGACCTAGCAATTTCAATCAAAAATAACCATTTTTTTAATAGCGAAGAATTTGTTTTCCTTCACTACCTTTGTAAAGAGCAAGGGTTTTACAAATCACATTCGTGAATTGTAAATGAAAAGGGAAGAAAGTGCAAAACATTCGCTGTTCCCGCAACTGTAAACGTGTACAGTCATTTCTCTACAAACCACTGACAATCGTTGGGAAGGTTGAAATGAACGTGAGCCAGGAGACCTGCCTTTGTTTTTTGTGGTGCAACTACTCGGGATAAGTAGCGGTGCTTAATTTGTAAATATCAATTCATGATAAGAGTATTTTCTACACAAGCCCTGTGCTTGTTGACGTGCGTTTTTGTATTCGCACAAAACGATTTGGTTCAACTCGATGAGGTCACGGTCACCGACTCTCGTTTTGAGAGATCCGTTTCCAAAACAGGACGATCAGTTACCCTGCTCACCTCCAAAGATATCGAACCTTTTCTCGGTGGCACCTTAGCTGATTTACTCACTAACCAAGTTGGCATACACATCAACGGAGCACAGTCTTATCCTGGGTCCGAGTTGAGTTATTTTATCCGTGGTGGAAACAATCGACAAGTTTTGGTTCTTATCGATGGAGTGCCTGTGAGTGACCCCACGCAAATTGAAAACGATTTTGATTTAAGAACAATTGATCTTTCATCAATAGAGTCTGTAGAAATCATTCGTGGAGCCGCCAGTAGCTTGTACGGGAGTGCAGCAGCAACCGCAGTGATCAAAATCACAACCAATCAACCCAAGCAACAATCTCTAAGCGGATCGATTCGAACCATTTATGGAACCAATAACGACAAATGGGACTTCCCAATAGAACCCAATTTCCAAACCCGCCAACTCCAATTCGCTTTGGGCAATGCAACTCATGCTGGCTCGATTTCCCTATCTGATCAGCGAACGATGGGCATGTCATCTGTGATTGGAACCGAAGACGATTCGACTGCAAAACAAAATGTAAGCGCACAGTATCAACTCCAGCTCTCATCTGATTTCCGGCTTAATGCCATTTTTACGAAAGATTATTTCTCAAGTGAATATGACGATAGTTTTCCCGCTTTGATGGACGCAGATAATCAATTTACAAGTAAGAGTCAGCGTGTGGTCCTTCAGCCCAAATGGACAGGCGAGTCCAGTTCGTTTGTCGGACGGGTGTCGTGGGCAACATCCAGTCGGGACTTTGTGTCTTCTTTCCCCATGTATTTTGAAGGAGATGTCATGGACATCGAAGGTGTTTTTTCCACCAAACTCTCAACGAAACTTACGGGCTTGATCGGACTCAATCACAAACAACAAGATGCACAGTTTAGTGATAAAGTTTCTGTAGATCTGACAGATTATTTTTTGAATCTTTTATACGAACCCAATGGTTTTTTTGAGGCGCAGGCAGGCGCACGTTTGAGCGAACACAGTACGTACGGTTCGAATTGGACCTATCATATCAACCCCTCACTATATTTCGATTTTGACTCTGTAGATCTACGTTTTCACACCAGTTTGAGTACGGCATTTATTGCCCCTTCGCTTTATAAACTATTTGACACTTACTCTGGTAATCAAACCCTAAAACCCGAAACCAATCAAAGTTTTGAATTCGGGGGTTCACTCTTTTTTCCAAATGGTGGACAGTTTCAATTGGTTTATTTTAGCAGGGATCACCAAAATTTTGTCGATTACGACATGACGACCTTTCGCTATGTGAATTCCACAACAGACTTTGAGGTATATGGTACCGAGTTTTTATTCTCCTACCCTTTAACGAATCGGTTTTATGTGAAAACCAATTTCACCTACACCCAGCATGAGGCAGGGGAGGGTTTGCGCATCCCCAAGCACAAGGTGAATGCCAGTTTTCGTCAGCAGTTCAATTCGAACACCCAACTCTTGACCAACATTCAATTTGTAGGAGATCGTGACGACAAAGTTGGACAGGACTTGGTCGTGTTGTCTTCGTATTGGTTATTGGATTTCAGGATTTCGCACCAACTTTCCCAACCGGGGGTATCACTGTTTGGGTCAATCGAAAACATGTTTGATGCCGACTATGAAGAGGTTCGTGGTTACACTACTCGCGGGCGAAATCTTTCGTTTGGCGTATCCTACGCATTTTAGTAGGGATTTCTGTATGCATAATGGCGTCTTGCAACGACGGCATTTTCTCAAAACGGGGTCTGAGTCGAAAAAGCTGATTTTTTTCCGATTTGGGTGGGAGTACGCCCATAACTTCTAGGGTTTTTTCCAGTAGGGGTTCATCGATTTCTCCAAGGATTCCCAAATTGGCTACGTCTTCCAGCAGGCGGTAATCTGATTGCAAACCATTTTCAAAATCTGCAAAACCTTCGCTATTGGCAATTTTGAGTGTGATGGGCTGCATGGCCCAAGTATGCCGAGGGTTTACATTTCCCTCATCATCAATCCAGTCGTAGATGGAATAGGACCCAACATTTTTCCCAGTGGTATCGTCGCCAATAAGGATCACATCGATATAAGAAGATAGGCCGTTGATTAGGAGTTCACTGGCCGAAGCGGTATCGTCGGAGCTAATCACATAGAGCCGATCCATTTCTAACCCCACGGCAGTCGCCTCAAACAGATAGTCTTCATTGAGCGAAGATAGTTTGTCATTGTGTTGGGTTTGCGCAAAAACCTCACCCGAAAACTGCCCGGTTATCATACTGGCAAGTTTGATGGATGAACTTATTCGTCCGCCGCGATTATAACGTAAATCGACAATTAATTGATTCACCCCTTGGGTTTGAAATTCCGCAAAAGCACTTTCGAGTTCTTCGTCAAAATCAGCCACAAACCCATTGTACATCAAATAGCCAATTTTTGCGTTGTTCAGCTCAATGAGCTTGTGCATATGGATGGGGTTTTCTTGGATTTCTGCTTTGACCAAATCGACACTGACGCCTGTTGGTGCAATCGTTTGCCCACTGATTTGAGCGTACTGAATCGAAAATGATTCCACTTCGCTGCTCAACAACTCTCGATAATTATCGACAGTCAGTTGTTCGTTATTGACACTGAGAAAAAGGTCTCCACGTACTATGTTTTTTGTGTCTGCATCCGAATCGGGAAGTACATAACGAACAAAAGCAAACAAGTCTTCAGACTGTCCTACCCTTGCCAATTCAATCATCATTCCACTAGTTGTATAGATACGGCTCAACTGCTTTTCAAGCGCGGTATAGTCACTCATGATCCAGCTAAAGCGATCCTTGTTGGAAAGGAGGGATTCAAACAACAACTCATGATCTTCATTAAACTGCGATAAAAAGCTGGCATAGGATTTTTGTGAATCAAATCGGTTATCCGCCAAATCGGGAACACTGTTTTGCCAGTAGTAATAAGTATTTAGTCCCTCCCAGATAAAGTCTTCAATTTCAAAATCATTTTCACGAGGTGCGATATTATCATCTTCATCTTTACATGATATCAATATAAAGAGTAGGAGTACGTAAGGAAGTAATTTTCGTATTTTCATTCGTGTAAAATTCGTTGCACCTGCAATGTACTCATTTTTATTAAAAATCATAAGCCGGAAAGTTTATGTGCAGTGGTCTGGGATAAAAATCTTTATTGTATTTTCGTTTGATAACCGAATTCTTTCATTGATGAAAACGACCTTTCTTTTTTTGTTAATTGCCCCTATGCTGATGGCGCAATCCATATTTGACACCTATCAAACCAACGATCGTGTGACCTATGTTTCGATCAGCCCGCAAATGTTTTCCATGCTGGCCAAACTCAATATCAATGTCGAGGATCCCGAGGCACAGGAATTTATCGAATTGGTGACCCAAATCAAAACCTTTAAACTGTTACGGACGGATGACCCGGGTATTTCTACAACTTTTTCCGATTGGACAAAGACCTATGTCAACGAGAATAAACTCGTAGAATTGATGCAAGTCCGTGAGGACGAAACCACTGTGTATTTTTACGCCTTGCAATCCGATCAAGATCATATTGTTGATGAGCTTGTCATGTTGGTTAAAGACGATGGCGAAGTTTCGGATCGTTTTGAGGGGGAACCGCAGACCGTTGTTTTACTCATTCAGGGTTCAATCGATTTGTATCGCATTGCTTCTTTGACCCAAAAACTCGATCTTCCAGCAGGGGATGAACTCAAAAAGTTAAAAAATCAAGTCCGAATTTAAACCTTAGATGCCCGTGTAGTTTTGCGGACTGATCTGCAGGAGTTCTGCTTTGACTTTTTCAGAGATATCCAAGGAGTGGATAAACTCCTGAATACTTTCTTTGGTAATTTCGTGATTGGTTCGCGTCAGTCCTTTGAGCGCCTCATAAGGTTTTGGAAACCCTTCACGGCGTAGGATAGTTTGTATGGCTTCCGCAACCACAGCCCAATTGTCATTGAGGTCATTGTCGATAGCAGCTTCATTGACCTCTAACTTATGCAATCCTTTTTCCATAGAGGCAAGTGCAATGAGGGTATGGCTAAAGGGAACGCCGATATTGCGCAGCACCGTGCTATCGGTGAGGTCGCGTTGAAGTCTGGAAACAGGTAGTTTCGCAGACAAAAAGGAAAATAGCGCATTGGCGATTCCCAAATTCCCTTCTGCATTTTCAAAATCGATGGGGTTGACTTTATGCGGCATTGCCGACGATCCGACTTCGTTATCCTTGATTTTTTGCTTGAAATAATCCATGGAGATATAGGTCCAAAAATCACGATTCAAATCGATGAGTATGGTATTGATCCTTGCAAAGGCATCACACAGGGCAGCCAAGTGATCATAATGCTCAATTTGCGTGGTGGGAAAGGAGTGATGCAGTCCCAGGGTGTTTTCAACAAATTGCTCTCCGAATGCTTTCCAATCAATTTGGGGATATGCCACTTGATGGGCATTAAAATTTCCAGTTGCCCCACCAAACTTTGCCGCATGTGGCACTTGATCAAGAAGGGTCATTTGCTGTTTGATTCTTTCACTGAACACCCGAATTTCTTTTCCCAATCGGGTTGGGGAAGCGGCCTGTCCGTGTGTACGTGCTAGCATGGGGATATGATCATATTGAGTCGCCATCTTCTCCAGGAGTAAGACCGTCTTTTCAATTTCGGGAAGAATTACGGTCTCCACCGCATCTTTGATTGATAAGGGAACAGCAGTGTTATTGACATCTTGCGAAGTCAAGCCAAAATGGATAAACTCTTTATAGTCGCTGATTCCCAAGCGGTCAAATTCGTTTTTGAGGAAATACTCGACAGATTTTACGTCGTGATTTGTTGTTTTCTCGATGTCCTTAATCGCCTTGGCATCTTCTGGCGAAAAGTGCTCGTAGAGAGAACGCAAGTCTTCGAAGAGCGAATGCTGAAAGGATTCGAGTTGTGGAATGGGGTGTGAGCAAAGCGCAATAAAGTACTCAATCTCGACCTGCACACGGTATTTGATGAGTGCTTGTTCTGAAAAAAAAGCGTGAAGAGGTTTAGTCTTACTTCGGTAGCGTCCGTCGATAGGCGAAATGGCGTTGAGTGTATTGAGCAGCATGCACGTAATTTCAGGTGCAAAGGTACTATTTTATGGGCTTATCTGCGGCTTAAAACCTTGTATTCCTCATAGCACCCGCTGATGGCCTCTAAAATTTGCAAATCATTGGCAGTGCGGATAAAGCTTTCTGAGAAATTACAATTGCGTAAAATTTCATCGATATCACTGATATCCAATTGCAAAAACTCCTCAAGGGTTTCCCGGTCATACTTGACAGCCAACAGATCACGCAAGGCGTTGTTTTCACGCATTTTTTTGAGCTTTCGCAATTCATTGGGCTTTTTTCCAAAGAGGTTATGCAAAAAATCAAAGGGATTGAAAATCGATCCAACGACTCGAGAAAAGGCAGATGGTCCGCGACTTCCCGCCTCATAGCCCCCTGTGGGAAGTCCGGGAATACTATATCGCTGGTTGCGATTGATCGGAACATTTTTAGCATCGATTTCCAGATAGCCCGTCAACTGATATGGTCGAACAACGACTTCCTCTAGGGCAAGTGCCAGCGCGGTGAGTTTAAACTCGGTTTTCGGGAATTTGATCAGGTCGTTTGTCACGGTGACTTTAATCGTTTTAAACCCGAGGTAGGACAGGAACAGGGTATCGTTGACCTCGGCATCAATGGCAAAGACCCCATTTGCATCTGTGATGCTCATCAGGACTTTGTTTAGATTGAGGACATGCACTGTCGGAATGGGCTTGTCGTCTGCAGCATTTTTGACAACTCCAATCACCTCTTGGGCGGTCAATTGGCTACACCAACCGAATAACAAAACCATTAAGAGATATCGTATGCTCATTGTTTTCTACACTGCAAACTAAGTCGTTTCGGGGCTAGGGTCATCTGTTTTTCACTAAATTTTAACAAAATGTTGGGTGTTCATTGAGGAAATGTAGCAATTTTTCTATCGCATTGGCACGATGGCTGATTTTATTTTTCACATCAGTTGCCAACTCCGCAAAAGTTTGTTGATACCCATCTGGTATAAAAACAGGATCATAGCCAAAACCGGCTTCTCCTCGAGGACTTTTGGCAATGGTTCCGCTGACGATTCCTTCAAATTGAAAGCTGTTTTCTTTATTCATCAGGGTTATTACCGTTCTGAATTGCGCCTTTCGATTGGATGCACCTTGGAGTTTGTCGAGTAGTTTATCTGTATTTCGTTGATCGTTTCGGGGCTCCCCTGCATAACGCGCCGAATACACACCCGGTGCTCCATTTAAGGCATCGACTTCCAAGCCACTGTCATCCGAAATCACCACATGCCCATAACGCTTAAAAATGGTTTCGGCTTTGAGGAATGAGTTGCCTTCGAGGTCTGTTGATGTTTCTTCGATATCTTCATCATCACCAAGATCTGCAAGGGTTTGCACGGAATACTGCGGGAGGATGTCCCGAAACTCCTGTGCTTTATGATCGTTATGGGTGGCTAAAATCAGCTGATTCATCAGTGGTGATAGGGATGGTGGTTATTAATTGTACAAGCGCGATAGAGTTGCTCAAGTGCAACCACTCTGGCGAGTTGGTGTGGAAACGTCATTGGGGATAAAGATACCATTCCATTGGCACGTTTGCGCAATGAATCACTAAATCCATAAGCACCCCCAAGGCAAAACACGAGGGTTCCTCCATGGGTCATGCTGTGTTTATCGATAAATTGAGCGAATGCTTTGGAGTCCATTTGTTTACCCTTTTCGTCAAACAAGATCAAGGCATCCCGATCACTAACTTGCTTCAGGATCAATTCTTCTTCGGCTTGCAGCGCAGTTGTCGGGTTGTTTTTGTGGTGTTTAACTTCTTTGAGCTCAACCCACTCAAAGGGCATAAAACGTTGGATGCGTTTGACATAGGTCTGAACTTGTTCGAGTCCATATGCGCCCACTGTTTTTCCAATCCCAACGCATTTCATTTTCATGGGTTAAAGATAATCATTTGAACGCCTACGAAGTAGAATTTTCTTAAATTCGCTACATGCGTCCCGTTTTCGTTCGGGTCACTTTCGCAATCACAGATGCACGATAGAATCAACTTTAAAACCACCCTTACGCCATGCCATTCTTTGTCGATGTGATCTTGCCTTTGCCGATTCCAAAATTATTCACCTATCTCGTGACCGAGGAAGAGTATGATTTTATCCAACCTGGCATTCGAATTGTCGTTCCTTTTGGCAACACAAAGAAATATGCTGCCCTGAGTCATCGCACCCATCAAAACACGCCGCCTTATGAAGCCAAATCAATCGAATATATTATTGATCAACAGCCAGTTGTCAGTTCGAGACAACTCGAACTTTGGGAATGGATATCACATTATTATATTAGCCCACTAGGGAGTGTGTTTCGAACCGCTGTACCCAGCATTTTGTTGTTGGAAAGCGAAACCGAGTTGCACTTTCATAACACCCCTTCTGATGGTATCAAACTCAGCACTGGTGCAGCACAACTGCTAAATGCCCTCGAACAATACGGCAAGCTCAACTTGTCCGATGTCGTCAAATTGGAATTGTCAAAAAGCCCATACAAACTCGCCCAGGCGTTGCTCAATCACGACTTGATTCATGTTCGAGAAGAAGTTTACGCAAAGTTTAAGCCCAAACAACAAAAGCAATTGGCCTTGGCGTCTTCCTACAAATCCGAAGGCGCATTGCAAGCGCTACTCGTAGAGATTGAACGCTATCCCAAACAACGAGATACGCTTTTGCAGTTGATGCAACAACAAACAAGCGTTCAAAAATCCGAGTTTTTGCGTATGCCGGGTGTATCCAAATCTGCTGTTGAAACCCTGATCAAAAAGGGGGTTTTAGATCAACAAACGGTCGTTGTGGACCGATTGGCAGCCAAAACCGAATCCGAAACGCCATTGCAAGCACTGACCAGTCCCCAACAACAAGCGCTTGCATCTCTTCGTGATGATCGCAACCAGACCAATCGCTTTTTGTTGCATGGGGTAACCGCTTCAGGAAAAACCGAAGTGTATATGCACTTGATTCAAGAAGTCATTCAGCAAGGAAAACAAGTCCTTTTTCTGGTTCCTGAAATTGCACTCACCACCCAGATGATTCAGCGTTTATATGTTCATTTTGGAAAAAGCATGGCAGTTTATCACTCGCGCTATACCCCGAGTGAGCGTGTGGAGGTTTGGAACAAGGTATTGGCGCAGCATCCCAGTGCTCAACTCATTGTTGGTGCACGTTCGGCGGTACTTTTACCCTTTTCAAATTTGGGACTAATTATTGTTGATGAATCCCATGAAGTGGCCTATAAACAGTTTGAGTCCAACCCACGTTACCATGCGAGAGATGTGGCGGTGGTGCTTGCCGGTTTGCACCAAGCCAAAATTGTCATGGGCTCTGCCTCTCCTTCAATCGAGTCCTCCCACAACAGTCGCACTGGAAAGTACAATCTTGTGGAAATCAAAGAACGATATCGGGGATTTTCCATGCCTGCAATTGAAATCGTTGACCTCAAGCTCTCACAAAAGAAAAAGGAGATGAACGGTCATTTTTCCCAGACGTTGATCGATGCGATTTCAAAAACCATAGCGGCCGAGGAACAAGTGATTTTATTTCAAAACCGAAGGGGCTTTTCGTCATTTGTCAACTGTACCGCTTGTGGGCATGTGCCCCAATGTCCCAGTTGCGATGTGAGCTTGACCTATCACAAGCAAAACGAAAAACTCAAATGTCATTATTGTGGTTACCATGTATTGAGCCATGCCCATTGTGTAGCATGCGGAACTGCTCACCCCAAACCCATGGGATTGGGTACTCAGCAAATTGAAACTGAAATCCAACAGTTATTTCCAGATGCTCGTGTGGGGCGAATGGACTCCGATACCACCAAAGGAAAACACGGACACAGAGATTTAATCAATCGATTTACGCAACACGATTTGGATATCTTGGTGGGGACGCAGATGTTGACCAAGGGATTGGATTTTGGGCGGGTTACGCTAGTCGGGGTGGTCTTGGCAGACGGTTTGCTCAACTTTCAGGATTTTCGGGCTCACGAACGGGCATTTCAGATGCTTTTACAAGTCTCGGGGCGTGCGGGTCGAAAAGATCGAATGGGTCGGGTGCTGATTCAGTCCTATGACAACAACCATTTGGTTTTACAGCAACTTCAGCAATACGACTATGACAGTATGTTTTCGGTACAGCTCAAGCAACGAGAAGAATTTGACTACCCACCTTTTGTGCGATTGATTCGGTTTGAACTCAAACACAAAAATTTTTCGGCCTTACAAGAGGCTGCAAATTGGTTTTCACAAGCACTCCACAATCAATTTTCGCAAGTGCTCGGCCCACAGTCTCCACCAGTTGGCCGGATTCGAAATCAATTTTTGATGCAGATTTTGCTCAAACTCCCCGCTAGCCAGTCGGCATCACCTGCCAAGGAACAGTTGGCGCGCATTTATAAACGGTTTGAACAAATTCCCGCTTTCCGATCTGTAAAACTGGTGATTGATATCGACCCGATTTGATCAGGACAGCAAAGCAGAACAACTTTCAAAACCACCCTCGAAAGCCCTTTGTGACGAAAATCCATCCAAAAGGGTTGGAATAAACAAACAAAAGTGATAATTTCGCTGCCCAATTTAGAAATATGAATCATTACGAAACTGTTTTCATTTTAAATCCCGTTTTATCTGAAGATCAGGTAAAGGAAGCAGTTCAAAAGTATGCTGATATCATCACTTCCAACGGTGGTGAGCTTGTGGATCAGGAGGACTGGGGCTTAAAGAAATTTGCCTACACCATCCAAAACAAAAAAAGTGGCTTTTACCACCTTTTTGATTTTATCGCAGCTCCCGAAGTTGTACATGCTTTAGAACTGGAATTTAGACGCGATGAGCGCGTAATGCGCTATCTAACGGTCAAGCTCGATAAGCATGCAGAAGCTTGGGCCGAAAAACGAAGAGAACGATTAACAGCTAAAGCATAACTCATGG
>CAXRDL010000041.1:0-12672 GCA_964229535.1 Flavobacteriaceae bacterium
TGTGTCTTTGAGTTCGGCAAGTTGGATATACCCAACAAATTCGCTTGCGGCAAGCTTAATACCCAGCAGCTGCCCCATCGGCATAATATCAGGTGTCGGAACCCCCATAATCCACATCAGAGGAGCAAAAATGAGCCCTAGTATGGCTTCCAATGAAAAGCCGTTATAGATTGTGTTAGTAGCAAACCATTCATTGAGAGTCGTCCAGTCACCAACCCATCCCAATGCTCCATTACACATGGCAATCAATGCTACAAAAACGAGTAGCATACCACCAATCGTTGTGGCGAGTTTGATTCCTTCAACAGTTCCATTGGAAATCGCGTCTAGGGCGTTGGACCCAATATTGTCTAGGGAAACACTGACTTCGTTGTTAATCGGTTCGGTTTGTGGGTATAGAATCTTAGCAATCACGATAGCACCTGGCGCAGCCATGACAGATGCAGCCAACAGGTGTTTGGCAAACTCTAAACGCATCACGGGGTCATTCCCACCCAAAAAACCAATGTATGCGGCAAGGACGCCCCCAGCTACAGTTGCCATTCCACCAATCATAACCAGTAAAATTTCAGACTTGTTCATTCGCTCTAAATAGGCCTTAATCATCAGGGGCGCTTCGGTTTGACCTAAGAAGATATTCCCGATAACAGACAGGCTCTCTGCTCCAGAAATTTTGAGAACTTTTGTCAGTGCAAGTGCAAGGAATTTAACGACAACTTGAATCACTCCTAAGTAGAAGAGAAGAGAAGTCAAGGCAGCAAAAAAGACAATAGTGGGCAAAATCTGAAAAACGAAAATAAAGCCATACGAGTCGGCGTTCATCAAATCTCCAAACAGGAAAATACTTCCAGCATTGGTAAAATCGAGTATGCTGACAAATAGCTTACCCATGGCTTCGAAAATACTTTGAATCCATCCAACGCGTAAAATGCCAATTGCGAACATCAATTGAATCAATAGCCCGATTCCAACAGTTTTCCAGGCAATATTTTTTCGGTCTGCACTACAGGCTATGGCGATAGCCAATAGAACGAAAAGGCCGAGGAGGCCACGTAAAACACTTTGTAGTCCCAATCCAGCGCTGGGAATAACTTCAGTTTGAATGCTTGCTAATATCAAAGGGTAGTTTTAAGAGTCAGATTCTCGTTTGGCGATTTCATCACGCAGTTTAACAGCGAGCTCATATTCCTCTCTTTTGAGAGCTTTCTGAATACGTACTTGCAGTTCATCTATGCTTAGGTGATGAAGATCGTCTGTTTCTTTTGTTTCATTTGTAGTTTGTTTGTCTAAGCTTTTGTCGTCGATAACCACGGCTGCTTTTTCAAGAACATTTTCGTGAGCAAAAATAGGCGCATGAAAACGCAAAGCTAGTGAGATGGCATCTGATGTACGAGAATCGATGATTTCTTCAATCTGATCACGTTCACAAATTAAGCTAGAATAGAACACGCCGTCAACAAGTTTTTGGATGATGACACGTTTAATGCGAATTTCAAATCTTGCAGAAAAATTGCGAAACAAATCGTGTGTAAATGGGCGTTGAAGCTGGATGTCGTCGTCCAGTGCAACGGCAATAGATTGGGCCTCAAATTCACCAATAATTACAGGGAGCTTACGTACACCACCCACTTCGTCAAGTATGAGGGCATAGGCGCCACTTTGATTTTGACTGTAGGATATTCTGTTGACCTGAAGTTTGACTAAACTCATTATAAATTGAATAACAACTGTAACGAATTTATGGAAAAAAGGCGATTAAACCTCGTCTAGGTTCTGGCTTTTAGTTTTTCTGTCAATTTTGGTAGCACTTCAAAGGCATCACCCACAATTCCATAATCGGCTGCCTTGAAAAAAGGAGCTTCTGGGTCTGAGTTAATCACCACTTTTACTTTGGATGCATTCACCCCAGCCAGATGCTGAATGGCACCCGAAATCCCAACAGCAATATACAGGTTAGTTGCCACGGGTTTTCCAGTTTGTCCAACGTGCTCACTATGTGGACGCCATCCCATATCAGAAACGGGTTTTGAACAGGCAGTTGCAGCACCTAGCGCATCGGCAAGATCTTCAATCAGACTCCAGTTCTCAGGACCTTTTAGCCCACGTCCACCAGAAACAACGACATCAGCATCGGCTATGGTTGCCTTTCCCTGGCTTTGTTCGATACTCGATTGTGTGCATTTTATATCCGTATGTATATCTTGCTGCTGTACATCAATCGATGTGCTCTGAGTTGTTTCCTCATGTACATTATTGGCCAAACCGATAATATTCACCTTTCCTTCAAGTGCTGTATTGGCAAATGCTTTGTTGCTAAACACAGCGTGCTTTAACGTTAGGGGCTCGCTGGTACTTGGCAATTCTACGACATTGGTAACATAGCCAGCTTGCAGTTTGCCAGCCAAAACACCCCCCATATACTTGGCATCAGCACTACTACTAATCACGATAATTTTTGCCTGTTCGGCCATGGCAATTTCAGCCAAAGCAGAAGCATACGCATGGGCCTCAAAATAGTCGACATTCAAGTTGAGGTTGATCAATTTTGATGCACCATATTGAGCAATTTGATCTGCGTTTTCACAATTGACTGTGACAATAGTAAGTGAGGTGTTTTGCTGTTGAGCAAGAGCAAATCCATAAGAACAGAGTTCTGCAGAACCCTTTTTGAGCTTCCCTTGTTGGGATTCGGCAAATAGAAGAATAGACATGGTTTATAATACTTTAGCTTCGTTTTGTAATAGATCGATGAGTTGGTCGATGTCATCGGCAGGAACCAGTTTGACTGCTGCTTTTGGGGCAGGTTTTTCAAAACTGCTTATCGCTGTTTTGGATGATGATTCTGTGGCAGGAACAACCGCAAGAGGTTTTTGCCTTGCTTGCATGATTCCTCTCATGTTCGGAATGCGGAGGTCGGTTTCCTCTACAAGTCCTTTTTGACTCCCAATGATCAGCGGAAGTTCAACACGGAGAACTTCCATCCCTCCATCCATTTCTCGGGTGGCAGAAGCAGTTGAACCATCGATTTCTAGTTTGACACAAGTGTTGACAAAAGCCATATCACACTTGGCTGCAATCATGCCTGGAACCATAGAACCATTGTAATCGATAGATTCTCGCCCAGCGATGATCAAGTCGTAAGGGTTTGCCTGGATATAGCTTGAAATTTGATCAGCAACGACAAAAGCATCTGTAGCAGGCGTATCGATTCGAATAGCTTTGTCGGCGCCAATGGCAAGTGCTTTTCTAAGGGTAGGATCGGCACTTGCTTCGCCTACATGCAAAACATCAACACTGGCTCCAATCTTTTCTTTAAACCAAATGGCGCGTGTCAATCCAAATTCATCATTTGGATTAATCACAAACTGAACACCCTGCTCGTCAAAGACAATATTGTTGTCTTTAAAATTAATTTTTGAAGTTGTGTCTGGTACACAACTGATGCAGACTAAGATTTTCATGATTTACAGATATAAAACAAAGATAGAAAAATAATTGAAATTATTATGCATGCATAATAATTTATTCAAGTAAAAATAAGTTGGTTCATTCTTGTAAATATTGCTATTTTTGCGCAGTCAAAAAAAAGCATGAGAACAATCCAATTCAGAGAAGCAATATGTGAAGCGATGTCAGAAGAAATGCGTCGTGACGATAGCATATATCTGATGGGTGAGGAGGTAGCCGAATACAACGGTGCTTACAAAGCTTCCAAAGGCATGTTAGATGAGTTTGGTGAAAAGCGTGTGATTGACACACCGATCTCCGAACTTGGTTTTGCTGGAATAGGGGTTGGTTCGACCATGACGGGGAATCGTCCGATTATAGAGTTTATGACCTTTAATTTTGCTCTAGTTGGGATTGATCAAATTATCAATAACGCAGCAAAAATTCGTCAGATGTCAGGAGGTCAGTTTCCTTGTCCCATTGTTTTCCGAGGACCAACCGCTTCTGCGGGACAGCTTGCAGCGACACACTCTCAAGCATTTGAGAGTTGGTACGCCAATTGCCCTGGACTAAAAGTAATTGTACCGTCTAATCCGTATGATGCCAAAGGCCTACTCAAAGCTGCTATCCGCGATGACGATCCAGTTATTTTTATGGAATCGGAGCAAATGTATGGCGACAAAGGAGAAGTTCCCGACGGAGAATTTGTACTCCCCATTGGTGTTGCAGACATCACACGAACAGGAACAGACGTCACTCTCGTTTCCTTTGGTAAAATTTTCAAAGAAGCCACCGCTGCTGCAGAAATGCTCGAAAAAGAAAACATTTCCGTTGAGTTGATTGACCTACGTACAATCCGCCCACTTGACATCAATACTATCCTCGAGTCTGTAAAGAAAACAAATCGATTGGTAATCCTTGAAGAGTCTTGGCCTTTTGGCAATATTTCCACTGAAATCACATATCAAGTACAAAGTCAAATCTTTGATTATATCGATGCGCCAATTATTAAAATCAATACAGCAGACACACCTGCGCCGTACTCTCCCGTCTTATTAGCCGAATGGCTACCCAACCGGGATGATGTGGTTCGTGCAGTCAAAAAGTTGATGCTTTAATTCAATTCCAACTGAAAACCAATATGGAAAATTTTATTCAATACACCCCTATTCTATTAGCGATTATAGGACTCATTGTCATGTATATCAAATCTGTTTGGGTACGAAAACAATCAGCAGGCTCAGACAGAATGCAGTCTATTTCGAAGAGTATTAAAGAAGGTGCACTCGCATTTTTAAACGCAGAATATCGTTTGTTATTGATTTTTGTGATTATTGCCTCAGGAGCACTTTATGGCATATCGACTATGGTCGAAACCACAAGTTGGCTGATTGTACCCGCATTTGTTGTGGGCGCGATTTTTTCAGCTTTTGCTGGAAACATTGGAATGCGTATTGCAACAGAAGCCAACGCACGTACTGCCGAAGCCGCTAAGACAAGTTTACCAAAAGCGCTGAAAGTGTCTTTTGGTGGAGGTACAGTCATGGGTCTGGGTGTAGCTGGCTTGGCCGTTTTTGGTCTTGCACTTTGGTTTTTGTTTTTGGTCGGACAGTTTATCGACGGTTCTGATTTTTATACAAACATGACCATTGTTCTAGAATCCCTAGCGGGATTTTCACTCGGTGCAGAGTCAATCGCACTGTTTGCTCGTGTGGGTGGTGGAATCTACACCAAAGCAGCGGATGTAGGTGCTGACCTCGTTGGAAAAGTGGAAGCTGGTATTCCCGAAGACGATCCTCGTAACCCTGCGACCATTGCCGATAACGTCGGTGACAATGTCGGAGATGTGGCTGGTATGGGTGCTGATTTATTTGGTAGTTATGTCGCGACTGTACTCGCCTCTATGGTATTGGGGAACTACATTATTAAGGACATGTCCGAAGCTGGACAAACGCTTGACACCTTCCAAGGGATGGGTCCCATTCTTCTTCCTTTGGTATTAGCAGGAGTTGGGATTATTGCATCAATTGCAGGAACTCTGTTTATTCGAATCAAAGACAACTCCGCCAAAGAAGCTGAAGTACAACGTGCATTGAATACAGGTAATATTTTTTCAATATTACTTACGCTAATCGCCTCTTGGTTTTTAATCGATTACCTCTTGCCAGAAACCATCAATGGGATGAAGTTTTTTGGCGAAGCATCTCGTAACGTGGCAGCGACAAATGTATTTTATGCGACGATCGTTGGATTGGGAGTGGGCTATTTAATTTCTCTCTTTACCGAATACTACACCGCCATTGGTAAAAAACCAGTGATGAGTATCGTACAAAACTCCTCAACGGGTGCAGCAACCAATATTATTGCAGGCCTTTCTGTGGGAATGATTTCAACGGCATCTTCTGTTCTTCTCTTTGCAGCTGCCATTTGGGGCTCATATACACTTGCTGGTTTCTATGGGGTTGCAATAGCTGCTTCTGCTATGATGGCAACAACAGCCATGCAGTTAGCCATTGACGCTTTTGGCCCGATTGCTGACAATGCAGGTGGGGTTGCTGAAATGAGTGAATTGCCGAGTGAGGTTCGTGAACGCACCGATATTCTTGACTCTGTCGGAAACACAACAGCAGCGATTGGAAAAGGATTTGCGATTGCTTCCGCAGCACTCACTGCACTTGCTTTGTTTGCCGCTTATGTAACGTTTACAGGAATTGACGGGATCAATATTTTTAAGGCAGACGTTTTAGCCGCATTGTTTATCGGGGGAATGATCCCTGTTGTTTTCTCTGCCCTTGCGATGCAATCGGTTGGGAAAGCCGCAATGGAAATGGTACAAGAAGTTCGTCGCCAGTTTAAAGAAATCCCTGGAATTTTGGAAGGAAAAGGCACACCTGACTATGCCAAATGTGTTGAGATATCAACCAAAGCTGCGCTTAAAGAAATGTTACTTCCGGGCTTAATCACGATTGCAACTCCAGTCATTATCGGTTTGTTGATGGGTCCTGAATCTCTGGGAAGTTATATGGCAGGAGTAGCCGTTTCAGGCGTATTGTGGGCGATTTTCCAAAACAATGCAGGTGGTGCATGGGACAACGCCAAAAAATCATTTGAAGCGGGTGTAGAAATCAATGGAAAAGTAGAGAAAAAAGGATCCGATGCGCACAAAGCTGCCGTAACAGGCGATACGGTTGGGGATCCATTTAAAGATACTTCTGGACCATCGATGAACATCTTGATCAAACTGACATGCTTGGTTGGTTTAGTCATTGCACCCATACTTGGAGATGGTCATGGCGCACAAGCACACCAAGCCGAAGAACAGCAAAAAGAAATTCGTGTGGAAGTCACCAATTCGACAGAGGGCGAAATCATAGCTACGATTACCACAATCACGACCAAAAATGGAGAAACTTCTGAAACCATTCAAGAGATTGTTGGCAGTCAAGAAATGATCGACTCTACACTGAATGAAATCAAAGGGCTAGAGAAAGAGTAAGAAGGAAGTAATTTTCTAGTTGATCTTATAAAAATGGACGTCTATTTGGCGTCCATTTTCATTTTGCCAAGCTTGTCGTCAATAACCTCAACTACTTTTTGTAAGTCCTCAGGGTTATCTACAAAATTGAGATCGTCAACCTCAAGGATAATGAGGTTCTTTTTATCATAGTCATGAATCCATGCTTCATAGCGTTCGTTCAATCGACTGAGGTATTCGATGCTGATGGAGTTCTCATAAACACGCCCACGTTTGTGAATTTGATTGACAAGGTTTGGAATTGAACTTTGAAGGTAAATGAGCAAATCGGGCCCTTTTACCAAAGACTCCATCAATTGAAATAAAGAACTGTAATTTTCAAAATCGCGATGAGTCATCAGCCCCATAGCATGAAGATTGGGTGCAAAAATATGAGCATCCTCGTAAATTGTACGGTCTTGAATCACCGTGTTTTTACTCTTATGAATTTCTAGAATTTGACGAAAACGACTGTTTAAAAAATAAACTTGGAGGTTAAAAGACCAGCGCTCCATTTCGGCATAAAAATCATCGAGATAGGGGTTTTGGACAACGTCTTCAAATTGCGGTTCCCAACGGTAATGTTTTGCCAATAGTTCTGTCAATGTTGTTTTTCCTGCTCCAATATTTCCTGCAATCGCAATATGCATACCATCCATTTTAAGTCGCATAAAAATATAAAATAAACTCAAATCAAGATTCGAATTTGCAGATAGTTTTTTTTCATCTGATTGAATTGTTGATAAGAGGTTTAATCCGGTTATTGCATACAGCTTTATCTTTAATTTTTTAATTTTGAACAAAATCTAAATCCATGAAAAATCTAATATTATCCATTCTCACCCTGTCATTGAGTATTACAAGTACAAATGCCCAGTTATTTGATGGCATTGAAAACATTTTATTGACCTCAACGGAAGATGCCCGTATTTTGGCTGAGGGCTACACTGCTCCACTGGGTAAAACCTTAACGTATGCCTTAAATTCTGGTTGGGCAAAGAGTGCGAAAACCCATAAAAAATTGGGCTTTGGCTTGACCATTGGTGGCGCTGTCCCTTTTGTACCAGATGCAGATCAAGTATTTACACCAACAGGGCTTACCTCTTTGAGTGTACCTTCTGGGTCATTACCAACTGTTTTTGGTGAGGGTGGAGACCAGCAGTTAAATTTTTCATTTAGCGAAAGCGTTCTTGGAAATGAAGTTGAATATGATGGGACACTCTCTTTTCCTGGCGGCTTAAAAGATGAACTGCCTATGGGAACGATTCCTGCTCCGATTGTTCAAGCTAGTGTAGGGGTGGTTTTCGATACGGATTTATTGATTCGCTTTATTCCCACAATGGAAATGCAAGGCAGCACATTCAGTTTGACTGGCTTTGGCTTAAAACACAACATTATGCAATACTTTGGTCCTTTGGATAAGCTTCCTCTCAATGTGTCTTTATTGGCTGCGATATCCAAAGCGAGTTTTGAATATGATTTATCAGATTCTACTTTTGGGGGGAATAGTTCCAACCGAAAAATGACTTTTGAGGCAGATACATTTACCATTCAAGCACTCGCCTCTATTGACTTGCCTGTCATCAGTGCGTTTGCGGGTTTGGGCTATAACGCTGGAGACTCTCAATTTGATGTGAGTGGAGATTATAGTATCGATTATGAAATTGCCGGTTTACCTACGATTTCCAGAGTACTAGAAGACCCCATTAGCATCGCCTCAGAGGCCTCTGGTGTGATGGGAATCGTCGGTGCTCGACTCAATCTGTTGTTCCTAAAGATTTTTGCGAACTATACAATTCAAGAGTACAACACCTTAACAGCAGGAATTTCGTTTAATTTTCGATAATCTGTAAAAAATATTTTGGAATTAGGAATTGCGTTGTATATTTGTGGCGCAAAAGAGGAAGGATTTGACTGATTGCAACCTCTCAAAAAAAGTGCTAAAACAGCTTTACTTTTTAGAGACTTATCGTATTTCTTCTTCGCTAAAAAGTAAATATAATGCCTTATTTTTTTACATCCGAATCTGTAAGCGAGGGTCACCCCGACAAAGTTGCTGATCAAATCAGCGATGCCTTACTCGACAATTTTATTGCTTTTGATTCCCAGAGTAAAGTTGCCTGTGAAACCCTAGTGACTACGGGACAGGTTATCCTTTCAGGGGAGGTTAAAAGTAAAACCTACTTAGACGTTCAACAGATCGCACGGCAAACCATTAACGACATTGGCTATACCGACGATGCCTACCAATTTTCTGGAAATTCGTGTGGGGTGATTTCTTTGATTCACGAGCAATCATCAGACATCAATCAGGGTGTTGAGCGTGAGAAAAAGGAGGAGCAGGGTGCCGGCGATCAAGGAATCATGTTTGGTTATGCCAGCAATGAAACTGAGAACTACATGCCTTTAGCACTTGCTGTTTCTCACAAAATATTAGAAGTATTGGCTGACTTTCGCCGTTCGAAATCGGACATCAACTATTTGCGTCCTGATGCCAAGTCCCAAGTCACAGTCGAGTACAATGAAGCTCACAAGCCCATACGCATCGAAACGGTTGTAGTATCTACACAGCATGATGATTTCGATACTGACAAAAACATGGCTGCCCAAATTCGTCAAGACATTATTGAAAAGGTCATGCCAGAAGTCATTGCCTCATTTTCCCCAGAGATACAGTCCTTGTTTTCCAACGATGTGATTTATCACATCAATCCAACCGGGAAGTTTGTCATTGGAGGACCTCATGGCGATACTGGACTGACAGGAAGAAAAATCATTGTTGATACCTATGGGGGCAAGGGAGCACACGGTGGAGGTGCCTTCAGTGGAAAAGACCCGAGCAAAGTTGACAGAAGTGCAGCTTATGCGGCTCGGCATATCGCTAAAAATGCAGTAGCTGCAGGAATCGCGGATGAAATCCTCATTCAGTTGAGTTATGCCATTGGTGTCGCTGCACCCACTTCGATTTTTGTGGATACCTACGGGACATCACATGTTGACTTGTCCGACAGCGAAATCGCAAAAAAATTAGAAACGCTTTTTGATTTGACACCTTACGGTATCGAACAACGCCTCAAACTACGAACCCCGATTTATGCGGAGACAGCGGCTTATGGTCACATGGGTCGCACACCAAAAACGATTAAAAAAGTTTTTGAATCTCCATACAATGGAAAAATCGTTCACGAAGTCGAGCTATTCCCATGGGAAAAACTCGATGCCGTTTCTTTATTACAATCATCATTCACTATCAAATAATTTTATAAAATGAGTACACAACAACTCTCAACAAACGCATTGCATCAAGGACACGATGTAACAGCAACACAAGGAACAAGATCGGTTCCTATTTTTCAATCCACAGCTTACGTGTTTAACGACAGCGATCACGCTGCTAAGCTGTTTTCTCTGGCCGAGCCAGGATACATCTACACCCGCCTGAACAACCCTACGGTTGATGTATTGGAGCAACGAATTGCTGCTCTTGAAGGCGGACTTGCTGCAGTAGCTACCGCATCGGGGACATCTGCATTGAGTACAGCAATTTTGGTTTTGCTCAAAGCGGGAGACCATATCGTTGCGTCTAACAGTCTATACGGCGGATCATATAATATGCTGAAGGTATTGTTACCACGATTGGGTATCACCACGACTTTTGTAGATCCTGACGATCCGAAAAACTTTACAGATGCTGTGCAAGAAAACACACGCCTTTTCTTTGCAGAATCGCTTGGGAACCCAAAATTAGACGTTCTCGATCTCAAGGGAATTTCCAAAGAAGCCAAAGCAGCAAAAGTGCCTTTTATGGTTGATAGCACCCTAGCTACTCCTGCTTTGCAAAATCCAATTGCACACGGCGTGAACATCGTGATTCATTCCCTCACAAAATATGCCAATGGAAATGGTTCTACAATGGGCGGTGCCATTGTTGACGCTGGTAATTTTGATTGGTCAAGTGGAAAGTTTCCAGAATTCACGACCCCATCAGATGGTTATCACGGGTTGGTACTTCATGATGTTTTAGGCCCAGCTGCCTATATCGCTAAGGTTCGAATTGAAGGACTTAGAGATCTGGGTGCTGCGATTAGCCCATTCAATGCGTTTCAAATTATTCAAGGACTTGAGACCTTGGATATCCGTATGAAAAAACACAGTGAAAATGCACTGGCGTTGGCAGAATGGCTAGAAGCACATGAAGATGTTGCATGGGTAAATTACCCAGGACTCAAGTCAAGTAAATACAACGAACTTGCCAAAAAATACCTTCCAGAAGGACAAAGTGGGCTTCTTGCTTTTGGACTTAAAGGAGGATTTGATGCAGGAAAGACCGTAGCTGACGAAACCAAATTATTTGCACTCGTTGCCAATTTTGGAGATTCCAAGTCCTTGGTGATTCATCCAGCAAGCACAACACATCAACAGTTGACTCCAGAAGAGCAAGCATCAACGGGTGTTACACCTGATTTGATTCGTCTTTCAGTCGGGTTAGAAAATATTGAAGACCTAAAAGCAGACCTCCAACAAGCATTTGATAAGGTTTAAAAGTGTCTCAACTCGCCTACATCAAGTTTGATCAATACACGACTCTGTCGGGAGAGCAAATGGACTTTAGGTTGTCCTATAAGTTGTTTGGTCTCCCGTTGGGGAGTGCTCCTGTTGTATTGGTCAATCATTCGCTTACGGGAGATGCTGATGTGACTGGTGAAAATGGTTGGTGGTCCGAACTCATAGGAGATGGCAAAGTCATCGACACCCAGCAATACACGATTTTGGCGTTTAATTTTCCTGGAAATGGAGTAGATAATGATGTAATTGCGCATTATGATCACCTCATACTGCGGGATGTATCTAATCTTTTCAAAGAAGCTCTTGACCACTTGGGTATCGACAGACTTTACGCTGCAATTGGCGGTTCCATTGGCGGTGCCTTGGTCTGGGAAATGGGAGCTGGCTTTCCAGACCTCATCGAAAACTTAATCCCTATCGCTTGCGACTGGAAAACCTCCGACTGGGTCTTGGCCAATACGCTGTTGCAAGATCGAATATTACACAATTCAAAAAATCCGTTGTATGATGCACGTATCCATGCAATGATGTGCTATCGCACACCCGAATCTTTTAAAACAAGGTTTGGAAGATCAATACACGAAGAAAAAGGGATATTTAACATCGACAGCTGGTTGCTTTATCATGGAGAAAAGCTCGACAATCGATTTCTCCTACAAGCATATAAGTTGATGAATCACTTGCTGCGAACGATTGACATCACAGAAGGAAGGGGGTCATTTGAAGAGGTTGCTTCACAAATCAAAGGGTCGGTTCATTTGATTTCCATCGACACGGACTTGTTTTTTACCGATGCCGAGAATCGCGAAACCTACACGAGATTGATGGAGAAAAAAGCAAATCTTCATTACCATACCATATCTTCTGTTCATGGGCATGATGCCTTTTTGATCGAATATGACCAACTCAATCGCATGTTATCACCTTTGTTTACGAACATACACACCCAATCATGAAAGTAGAACTCAAACATCAAAACGGATTTCATTCGGTAATATCAAATGACCGTGGTCATCGCATTTCAATTGACACAACGTCTAGCGAGGATCCACAAGGGCCAAGTCCCATGGAGCTCTTGCTCATGGGCGTTGCTGGCTGTAGCAGTATCGATATTGTATCTATTTTAAACAAACAAAAAATCAAAC
>CAXRDL010000042.1:0-9551 GCA_964229535.1 Flavobacteriaceae bacterium
GCTTCGCCATTGATAAACATCGAACAAGAACCGCAAATTCCTTCTCGGCAGTCATGGTCAAACGCAACAGGGTCAATCCCTTGTTCCATCAGCTGTTCGTTGAGCACATCCATCATTTCCAAAAAGGACATGTCGGGAGACACATCGTCCAGTGAATAGGTTTGCATGCTCCCTTTTGCGGTAGCGTTTTCTTGTCGCCAAATTTTTAATGTTAATTTCATTTCTACTTGTATGAACGTTTTTTCAATTCGATGTTTTCGTACTCCAGCACTTCTTTATGCAGTTTGGCTTTGCTCGGTTCCCCGTTGTGTTCCCATGCAGACACAAACGTAAAGTTTTTATCATCCCGAAGGGCCTCTCCCTCGGCTGTTTGAGACTCTTCACGGAAGTGACCTCCACAAGATTCTGTGCGTTCCAAAGCGTCTTTGGCAAAGAGCTCGCCCAACTCCAAAAAGTCTGCAACTCGAAGGGCTTTTGCCAATGGCTCATTGAAAGAATCGGCAGTACCAGGGACAAAAACGTCTTTATAAAATTCTTCACGCAGTGCTTTGACTTCTGCGATAGCTTCTTGAAGTCCTTCTTTATTTCGAGACATTCCACATTTGTTCCAGATGATTTTTCCGAGTTTTCGATGGAAGTAATCGACGGTTTTGGTTCCTTTATTCTTGATAAAGCCGTCGATTTGAGCGCGTACACTTGATTCTGCTTCTTCAAATTCTGGTGAGTCTGTGGAGATTGCACCCGTGCGAATGTCATCTGCTAGATAATCCCCTATGGTGTATGGCAATACAAAATAGCCATCTGCCAAGCCCTGCATCAATGCGGAAGCACCAAGACGATTGGCGCCGTGATCAGAAAAATTCGCCTCCCCAATTGCAAAGCAACCCGGCACCGTTGTCATGAGGTTGTAATCCACCCAAACCCCTCCCATGGTGTAATGCACCGCAGGATAGATCATCATTGGTGTTTCATAGGGGTTTTGGTCGACGATTTTCTCATACATCTGAAACAAGTTGCCGTATTTGGATTTGATGACTTGCTTTCCAAGTTTTTGTACAAGTGAAGAGTCGTTTTCATCGAGTCCTTTGACGTGCGCTTTTTCTTTCCCATATCGTTCTATGGCTGCAGCAAAGTCGAGAAACACGGCCTCACCTGTTTTGTTGACTCCAAAGCCCTCATCACATCGTTCTTTGGCTGCACGAGAGGCAACATCACGAGGAACAAGGTTTCCAAAAGCTGGATAACGACGCTCGAGGTAATAGTCTCGATCTTCTTCTGCTAAGTCGGTGGGTTTTAGGCGTCCTTCACGAATCGCTTCCGCGTCTTCTTTTTTCTTGGGTACCCAAATTCGTCCGTCGTTTCGCAAAGACTCCGACATCAGGGTGAGTTTGGACTGGTGGTCGCCCGAAACGGGAATACAAGTCGGGTGGATTTGTGTAAAGCACGGATTCGCAAAATAGGCGCCTTGCTTGTGGATTTTCCAGGCAGCGGTTACGTTGCTTCCCATGGCATTGGTTGACAGATAAAAAAGATTTCCATAACCCCCAGAAGCAATCACAACAGCATGTGCTGCATGACGTTCGATCTCACCAGTAACCAAGTTGCGTGTGATGATTCCTCGTGCTTTGCCATCAACTTTGACTAGGTCGAGCATCTCATGGCGACTGTACATTTTGATTTTACCTCGACCGATTTGCCGATTCATCGCCGAATAAGCTCCGAGCAGCAATTGCTGACCAGTTTGTCCTTTGGCATAAAAGGTGCGAGAGACGAGTACCCCACCAAACGAGCGGTTGTCGAGCAATCCCCCATAATCCCTGGCGAAGGGAACACCTTGAGCGACACATTGGTCTATGATGTTGGTAGATACTTCTGCAAGACGATATACGTTGGCTTCTCTAGAACGATAATCGCCGCCTTTGACGGTATCGTAAAACAAGCGATGAATCGAGTCGCCATCGCCTTGGTAGTTTTTAGCGGCATTTATTCCCCCTTGTGCTGCGATAGAGTGTGCACGACGTGGCGAATCTTGAAAGCAAAACGACTTGACGTTATAACCCAGCTCTGCGAGGGTAGCCGCAGCAGAGCCACCAGCCAAACCCGTACCAACCACGATTATATCGATCAAACGTTTGTTGGCTGGACTGACCAGGCGGATGTTGTTTTTGTGACTTGTCCATTTATCAGCTATTGGACCTTCAGGGATATGTGCGTTTAGTTTGGTCATGTTAGTGATTTAGAAAATGAAAAATCGCTATAAAAGCAAAGCCAGCAGGGATACCGACTGCATAAACTTTTCCGATAGATTTTAAGACCGGTGTGAATTTGTTATTGAAGCCCATAGACTGGAAAGATGATGAAAACCCATGGGAGAGGTGAAGCGCTAGGAAGAAGAAGGATACGACATAGAGAATCACGCGAGTCAAATCTTCGAATTTATGAACCAGTTCCTCGTAATATCGATTTGGATCTTCGGGCAAGAATTCGATGTATTTATAGTTCATTTCAGGAACCCAAAAATCATAGAAATGTAAAACGAGAAAAGCAAGAACTGTCCCCCCCGAAATCAGCATATTACGAGACACCCAACTCGCATTGGCATTGCCTTTATAGACTGCATAGCGTGTTCCTCGAGCACGACGGTTTTGAATGTCGAGGACAAAGCCCATGACAAAATGGAAGATAACTCCAAAAATCAAAATGGGCTGAAGGACAAACTGCACCAAGGCATTGGTTCCCATAAAATGGGAAAACTGATTGAAAATGGCTTCACTGAAAACCGAGGTGATATTGATTGCGAAATGCTGCAATAAAAACAGCATCAAAAAGAGGCCAGACAAGGCCATGGCAACCTTTCGCAGTATCGTAGAAGATAGGACAACTCCCATAATTTTTGACTAAATGTTCGTACAAAATTAGGTGCTGAATGCCTGAACGCCAAAGGATTTTGGTGATTTTGAACGAATCTAACAACTTTCACCTGAATCGACTGTTTTTTATCAAAAGCGTTTATCGATTCTCAAACAAACTACTCGATTGTCAACGTGCTGATTTTGCTATCATTCCAAAGCAAGGTGTAACTTCCTTTGGGCAAGTATGTCTTTCCGTCATCGGCAGCCTCAAGTTTTGTCTTGTGCCTGCGGTTATATTTCTTGATTTGCTCTTGGCTCAAGTTCAAATCATAGGGAATCGTTTGGAGACCTGTTGCCAATTCAATATCTTCTTCATAGACAATAACATCCTGATCGGACATTAACTGCCAGGTGCCATGAACTGGTTTGGCAGCATAAAAAATCCAAGAAAAGTCTGGAGATACGGCCTCCGACCAAACTCTATATTTTCTACCCCAGTTTTTAGTGTGCTTTATCGGCTCAGGTGCTACGACTGCCACTGGGCGCAGAACAAGATTGTTTATAGATTGAACAGCTTCCAACTCAAGCTTATAAATCGACCGTCCATGTGTGCCGATTAGCAAATCATTGTCGCGCTCTTGAATAAAGAGGTCATGAACCGCTACCCGTGGAAAATCTTTATCAAACATCTGCCAGCTCAGACCACGGTCGATCGTCACAAACAATCCATTATCCGTTCCCACATATAAGATATCGGCCTTGGTATGGTCTTCTCGAATCACATTGATGGGTGAAAGCGGAAGACCTTGTGCAAGACTGCGCCAGCTTTGACCCAAATCGTCAGACACATACAAATAGGGTGTAAAATCATCCCAGCGATAGCCATTGAGCGTTGCGTAGACCCGAGATGGAAAATGCTTGGAAAACTGAACGCGACTTACCCAAAGTTGCTGTGGCAAATCATCGCTAGTGCGTTGCCAAGTAGAGCCACTATCCGTTGAGACATGAATATGACCATCGTCAGAACCTACGACCAATTGCCCAAACTGAAGTCGAGACTCATCGATTGCGGTTAGCGTACCATAAGGAACATTACCTTTTTTTACACCACTAGTTAAATCTTCTGAAATTGTGTTCCAGTCATCCCCACGGTTGAGCGATCGGTGTAGTTTATTGCTACCCAGATATAGAATATCGTTATTGTGTGGGGAGAGAAGAATAGGTGTTTGCCAGTTAAACCGCAGTGGGGCTTCCCCGAGTTTGTGTTTGGGTTGAATATAAATGCGCTGATTGGTTTCACGATTGATTCTGAAATAATTTCCAAACTGATAGCCTGTGTAAACGATATCTGCATGATTTTGATCGACTTGGATTTGCATGCCGTCACCGCCCATGATGTTCGTCCAATTGTTGTGTCCATACTGTTGCCAAGCCACATTTTCTCGGCTGGTGTGCGGAGCTTCCCACACGCCGTTGTCTTGTAAGCCTCCATAAACGTGATAGGGACTTTGTTGGTCAGCATAGACTGTATAAAATTGCCCGACAAAAGGTTGATTATTTTTTATCCAGTTTTGTCCGCCGTCATAGCTGATATTGACCCCACCATCGTTGCCATTGATGAGGTGTTCGGGGTTACTGGGATTAATCCACAAGGCGTGATGATCAACGTGTGCATTAGGTGCATCAATACTCGAAAACTCTTGGCCGCCATCAGTTGAAGTCAATAAGGGAACGCCATATATATAAATTCTGTCCGCATCAGTCGGTGTGACATGAATCATCCCAAAGTAGTATCCATAACTATAATATAGATCATCGAGATATCCGTCGTGGGTTTGAGTCCAAGTTCTGCCGCCATCATTGGAACGAAAAACTTGTGCCCCGACAACTGGGGTGTCAAATAAATCATTGTTTGCATTACTGAGATAGAGCGCCAAATCGGATGGCTTAACTTTTCCATCACGAACCGCGTCACGGATGCTTTCTGCGGTATGCTCTTTTGGATAGTTATTATCCTTTAAAAACTTGGATAGTAGTTTCTTATCAACCGCAAAAAAGCCCTCCAAAGACATGGTTTCAAAATCTTGTTTGGTCAATGACGAAACCGCTTTCCGCTCGCTCGGTCTGCGATCTTGATTGTCAACAATCGCATAAATGGTTTTTGCGTCATAGGCGGCAAGACCTATTCGTCCTACCCCTTCGCCTTGCGGAAAACCACTGTTTTCAGAGCTGATTCGCTGCCATGTAGCACCCGCATCCGTACTTTTGTAAATGCCAGAGCCCGTGCCACTCCCCACAAAATCCCATGCTTTGCGATCTTTTTCCCACGCTGCAGCATATTGCACACCAAAATTATCGGGTGCCACACTGATTTCGATAATCCCGACTGGGTCTTCTAAAGACAAGGTTTGGATCCAGCTTACACCTCCGTCTGTGGTCTTATAAATCCCACGGGTGCTATTTGAGGAATACAAATGTCCTGTTACGCCCACGATGACCTCATTGGGGTCGTTGGGGTTGATTTCGATTTTTCCAATATGATGCGAGTCCGCCAAACCGATATGTTGCCATGATGCACCTTTATCAGTGGATTTTAGGATTCCAATCCCTGCATAGGAAGAGCGAGATGAGTTGTTTTCACCTGTGCCGACATAAATCGTATGTGAAGGCCAGTGCACTGCAATATCTCCAATGTTTTGGGTGGGGCTGTTGTCCATCACTGGGCTAAAGGTGGTGCCATTATTGTTGGTATACCACAAACCGCCAGAAGCATAACCGACATAAAACTCATGTGGTGTGTTGGGATTCACATCGAGGTCGGTTACACGGCCACTCATTACGCTAGGCCCAATATTGGTTAATGGCAGTTTGGCAACTAGAGATTGGCTCACCAAGCTATCTAAGGTTTGTGTCGATTCGAGAGCAGATTCGGCTGGGGTTGCCGGGGGTTGTGCAAAACCAATGGCTACGGCAAAAATAAATAGGTAATTCTTCATGATGATGATTTTATTGTGAAGATAAATTTTTTTTACTTTACCATATGAAATATAGCCACTTACCCCCTATTGTTTTTACACAACACCGTCAGCGCTTTATGGCACATCTCAAACCCAATAGCATTGCGGTATTCAATTCTAACGATATCTACCCCATAAGTGCAGACAGCACCTTGCCATTTGAACAACACCGTGACTTGTTTTATCTCACAGGAATTGACCAAGAAGAAACGATTGTGGTACTTTGCCCTGACGCCAAAGACCCCGCTCTCCGCGAAGTGGTGTTTGTCAAAGAAACCAACGCCCATATCGCCGTTTGGGAGGGGCATAAACTCACCCAAGCTGAAGCGAAAGAAGTCTCGGGGATTACGACTGTAAAATGGACATCTGAATTCGAAGATCATTTTTTGGCCTTGGCAAAAGAGGTTGAGCATATCTATATCAATACCAACGAACACTATCGGGCGAATGTAGAAACCCAAACCCGTGAAGATCGATTTATCGAGTGGTGTAAGACCAAATTTCCAACTCACAACTACGAGAAAAGCAACTTGATTCTTCAAGGATTGCGCGCTGTTAAAGACCCAGAAGAAATCGAACACATCCAAACGGCATGTGATATTACCGAAAGTGGCTTTCGACGAGTTTTGGGTTTTGTCAAGCCGGGGGTTTGGGAGTATGAAATTGAGGCGGAATATGCCCATGAATTTCTGCGCAATCGCTCAAAGGGCTTTGCTTATACCCCCATTATTGCTTCTGGTGTCAATGCCAATGTATTGCATTATATCGAAAACAACCAGCAGTGTCGAGACGGAGATTTGCTATTGATGGATGTAGCTGCTGAATATGGCAACTACTCATCCGACATGACTCGAACCATTCCTGTATCTGGTCGGTTTTCCAAAAGGCAACGCACTGTTTATGATTCCGTATTGCGGGTCAAAAACGAAGCGACCAAGCTCCTTGTCCCAGGCGTATATTGGAAAGCATATCATGTAGAAGTGGGAAAAATCATGACTTCCGAATTGTTGGGATTGGGTTTATTGGACAAAGCTGATGTGCAAAAGCAAACCGATAAAAACCCTGCCTATAAAAAATACTTTATGCATGGGACTTCCCACCATTTGGGACTCGATACCCATGACTATGGACTGCTCGATGAACCCATAACGGCAAATATGGTCTTTACCGTAGAGCCTGGCATCTATATTCCAGATGAGGGGTTTGGCATTCGCTTAGAAGACGACGTGGTGGTGCAAGCAAGTGGCGAACCGCTGAATTTGATGAAAACGATTCCGATAGAGGCCGAGGAAATTGAGGAGTTGATGAACGGCTAAAACGCCTTCCAACCCTGGGCTTTAAGTGGAATGACTTCTTCAGCACGAGTAACCAATGACGGGGCATCCCCCGCGGTAGTCATATGACCGATTACGGTTAGATTGGGATTGCCTTTGATTTTGTCAAAGTCCGTTTGTTTGATCGTAAACAACAGCTCGTAATCCTCTCCACCACTCAGGGCAATGGTCGTACTGTCGAGGTTAAACTCTTCGCACACACTGATAAACTGCGGGTCGAGTGGGACTTTGTCTTCATAGACCCGACAACCCATACCGCTTTGCTTACACAAATGCATGACTTCTGACGACAGTCCGTCGCTGATGTCGATCATAGCTGTGGGTTGCACCTCTAAATCATGGAGCAGTTGCACCACATCTTTTCGCGCCTCAGGCTTGAGCTGACGTTCTACCAAATAGCTATAGGGTTCCAAATCGGGTTGGTGTTGTGGATTGGCCTTAAACACCTCGTTTTCACGTGCCAGTACCTGCAAGCCCATATAGGCGCCCCCAAGATCACCACTGACCACCAACAGATCATTTTCAGAGGCACCGCCCCGTAAAACTGCTCCTGTTTGTGGCGCGATGCCCAAAGCGGTTACAGATAATTGCAAACCTTGTTGCGAAGAAGTGGTGTCACCTCCTACCAAATCCACACCATAGGTTTTACAAGCCAAGTGAATTCCAGCATAAAGTTCCTCAACTGCCTCTAAGGAGAAGCGATTGGAAACCGCCAACGACACCAAGACCTGTGTGGCTTGCGCATTCATCGCATAGATATCGGACAGATTCACCACCACCGCCTTATAGCCCAAGTGCTTCAGTGGCATATAGGCCAAGTCGAAGTGTACGCCCTCAATGAGCATATCGGTACTCACCACGGTTTCGCCTTTGTGCTTGAGCACTGCTGCATCGTCGCCGATGCCCAAAACGGTTGATGGCAAGCTCGCAGTTGCTGATTTGGTGAGATGTTCGATTAGTGCAAACTCCCCCAAGCTGTCAAGTGGGGTTTTGGCTGGTTCTTTGTTCTCTAGCATAAGGCAAAATTAACGTTTTTTTAAGCGAGCCCGTAACACCTGACAAAAGACAATCACAATCAAAAAAAGGCGCAACTTTCGCTGCGCCTTCTCACCCGATTGAACAACTCGTTTATTGTTTCACCAACTTCAAAGTGGTTTGATGGGTTGTCGTTTTCACTTTCATCAAATAAATCCCTTGGGCTAGAGAAGATATATCAAGTGAAAGCGCTGTCACATTTGGTTTTCGCTCAAAAACTCTTTGCCCTGTCAACGAATACAAGGCAATGCCCTTGACAACCGATTCACTGCGGATTTCGAGGTAATCACGTACTGGGTTGGTAAAGAATATTTCTGTCTCCTTTGACTTGTTTAGATTAAAGGTGACAAAATTCACTTCTACCTCGCTAAAGTCTTCCAATCGATTGCCTGAGCCATCTACAATAGACCCTGCGTTTTCCGATTTGGTGTATGAAAGCTCAACCATCTCACCTTGTGCAACCGCTCCGCTTAATGTCAACGTCAATTCACTTCCAGAGACTGTTAAGCTGCTCACAACTGGATTTGATGCCGCTCCTGTTATCGTAAAGTCATCTGTTGAAATATCTTCGGTTGGAATTTCCCAATAAAATTCATCTCCATCTGGGTGGATTTGCAAATGATCTGTGCTGAGTCCCGCCGTTTGCAAATCACTATAACTGGCGCTTTGCATCACGTCATTTTCATCAAAATGAGGGATTCCTCTGTGATCGATCAGATAAGCGTTGGGTGGGTTTTCTAGGGTTTTTGCATAAACACTAAATCCGAAACAAAAAACAGATAATAAAATGCTAAAAGAAAGACGGTACATACACTTTCACCTCTGATAAAAACAAATATAGTTGTTATAATATTAAATAAATTTATAATCAATACAGCTATCCAATCCCTTTTAGGTGTATTGGAAGACTTCTCGAGATGATCTTGTGGGCAAAATGTCTTATATTTGCACGGAGAAAAACACCTCGAATAATCGCTATGATTAAAGTGTCTACACAAGCTCGTGAGCAAGTCATGCAGATGATGCAGTCAGATGGCTATGACATCAGTGACTCTTTTGTGCGTGTGGGTGTCAAAAGCGGGGGTTGTTCGGGATTGTCATACGAGTTAAAATTTGACAACGCCCTAGGAGATGATGATAAGTTATTTGAAGACAATGATGTGCGCATTGTAGTCGACAAAAAGAGTTTTCTCTATCTCGTAGGTACGACCCTTGAATATTCAGGTGGGCTCAATGGTAAGGGCTTTGTTTTTAACAATCCCAATGCCAATCGCACCTGTGGGTGTGGAGAGAGTTTTTCACTATAAAACAGG
>CAXRDL010000043.1:0-3043 GCA_964229535.1 Flavobacteriaceae bacterium
GTTTACCGTTTGCTATCCCGCCTCTTTTATGCTGGTTGCCAGTATGAATCCAAGTCCTTCGGGATATTTCAACGATGACACGGCTGCTATACGAAGCAGCCAAAGTGAAATGCAACGCTATATGAGTAAAATCTCTGGACCTTTACTAGACAGAATCGACTTACATATCGAAGTGAATCCCGTGCCATTTGACAAGCTCTCTACAAAGGAAACCAGTGAATCCAGTGCGGCAATTCGTGCGCGTGTGACCGCTGCGAGAGAAGTACAACGATTGCGATTTAAAGAAAACCCCAAAGTCTTTCACAATGCACAGATGAACACCAAAGCGTTACGGAAACACTGTAAATTATCCGATCAATCTCTCGCCTTGCTTCAACAAACCATGGAAAAACTCAAGCTATCGGCTAGGGCATACGACCGCATTCTAAAGGTTGCCAGAACGATCGCCGATTTAGAACGAGCCAAAGCCATTCAGAACCACCATATCGCAGAGGCCATTCAATACCGAAGTTTAGACAGAGAGGGCTGGCTAGGGTGATGTTATAACGTCTTAATCGAACACCCGATGGCCTTGGTTGTTGTAGTGCTTGGAGATTTTCCAGCCAAGAGCGCATCAATGGCTTGTTCGACGTATCGCTTTTTCACTTTATTGGGTTTGCGTGAGCTATCATCTATCGCACCGATATAGCGCACGATATTGTTGTTACCCTCTTTTTGTAAGACAAAGACATGCGGGGTTTTTGTAGCGCCATATTGGGGATAAACCTGCTGCCCAACATCTTGCAAATACGGAAAGCTAAACCCTTTTTCTGTTGCACGGACTTTCATATCTGCCAGTCCATCGCCATCTATGGCTGCTGGGTCATTGGGGTTTATCGCTATCACGGGGTATCCTTTTGACTTGTATGCCTTGTCCAAAGCGATAATCCGATCTTCATAGGCCACGGAATAGGGGCAGGTATTGCAAGTAAAAATGACAATAAAGCCCTTGGCATCTTCAAAATCGGCTAAAGACACCATCTCGCCATCGACATTGGGTAAGGAAAAATCTGTGGCGACATCTCCAACTTTGTAACCATCTCCGGTAGCAAGGTCGGTCGGGGTTGATTGGAATAATAAACTAAAAGCGAATAAAATGATTTTCATAATGTTATCGAATTAAAAGTAAGACTTGACTTCTTTGAACAATTCATCCTTTGTAAAGGACTGCTCATAAAACCCGCGTCGGTTTCGTGTATAGATCAAGGTTGCGGGCAAAGCACCACTCCAAGTGGTACTGATTTCATTGATCCAATAATTTTCATCTTCATCATCGAGGTGAACAACTCTCGATTGGAGTTTGTGTTTCTCGACAAAGGGAATCAGTCGTTTTTGTTTGTGTTTGGGAAAATCCAAGCTAACCAGTAAGACTTCAACATTCTCTAGCTTGTTGAGTTCTTCGAAATAGGGGAGTTCCTTAATGCAAGGCGCACACCATGTCGCCCAGAAATTGACAACCTGAACGGTTTCACTGTTTTGATGTAACAGGGGTTGCAGTTGCGGATAATCCAAAGAAACCACCTCTGTGGTTTGGGCAAACGAATGTGTAACAAATAACAGGGCGAGAAGTAGGTGATTGGGTTTCATTTTATAAATGTAATGAAGTTTTAATCATCCGCATCAAATCCACTAAAAATTTAACATTTTTTGAAGAAATCATTTTCAACAAAACCCCCTTTGATATTGTTAATTTCTTTCGCTGGTTGCACTTATATATGTAAAGATGAAGTTTTAAATTAGCCACCATGCCACAAACCACGCAGTACACAGAAGACAACATTCGTTCGCTCGATTGGAAAGAGCATATCCGCATGCGTCCAGGGATGTATATCGGAAAACTTGGCGATGGTTCTTCTGCCGATGATGGGATTTATATTTTGCTCAAAGAAGTACTCGACAACAGTATCGATGAGTTTGTAATGGGTGCGGGCAAAACGATAGAAATTTCTGTCAAAGAAGGACAGGTCACTGTACGTGATTATGGCCGTGGAATACCCTTGGGCAAAGTGGTCGATGTAGTTTCCCGTATGAATACTGGTGGGAAGTACGACACCCGTGCCTTTAAAAAGTCTGTTGGACTCAACGGCGTAGGAACAAAAGCTGTCAATGCCTTGTCAACCCATTTTAAGGTGGAGTCTGTACGGGATGATCAATCCAAAATTGCCGTATTTGAGCGTGGAGAACTCGTCGAAGACCCCGCACAAGAACCGAGCAGCAAACGCAAAGGAACCTCCGTTTCTTTTGTGCCTGATGAAAGCATCTTTAAGCACTATCGATATCGTCATGAGTACATTGTGCGTATGCTCAAGTATTATGTGTACTTAAACCCTGGTTTAACCATTGTCTTTAATGGTGAAAAATACAAATCAGACAATGGTCTGAAAGATTTGTTGCAAGACAATAACAATGCTGAGGATATGTTGTATCCCATCATTCATTTGCGTGGAAATGATATCGAAGTGGCCATTACACATAGCAAAACCCAGTACAGCGAAGAATATCACTCTTTTGTCAATGGACAACACACCACCCAAGGCGGAACGCACCAATCTGCTTTTCGAGAGGCCATCGTAAAAACGGTACGGGAGCATTATGGCAAAAACTTTGACGCATCTGACATTCGCAAGTCGATCATTTCAGCGATTAGTATCAAGGTGATGGAACCCGTTTTTGAGTCCCAGACCAAAACCAAACTCGGTTCTACGGAAATGGGAGGGGGTTTGCCAACGGTTCGTGCCTATATCAATGACTTTATCGGAACGCAACTCGATAATTACCTTCATAAAAATACCACAACGGCTGAGCAGCTTCAACGCAAAATCCTCCAAGCCGAAAAGGAAAGAAAAGAGCTTTCAGGCATTCGAAAGCTGGCCCGTGAACGTGCCAAAAAAGCGAGCTTGCACAACAAAAAGTTACGGGACTGCCGTGTGCATCTTGGGGATCTAAAAAAAGAGAGACGATTGGAATCAACTCTGTTTATCACGGAAGGTGACTCGGCGAGTGG
>CAXRDL010000044.1:0-9122 GCA_964229535.1 Flavobacteriaceae bacterium
TGTGAGTCCATTTTCTTCAAGAAATTGTGATGCGTCGAGTTTGGCAAATGGAGCTGCATTTTCGTCATAATCCTCATCGTCCTCATTGACCCGAAAAACCAATGGCGGGAGGTCTTCAATCGAATATCCAAAACGTTCTAACCTTTCGAGATAGGATGCTGGTGGTTCACTTGTGACTTGTACGGTATTTACGCTTTCCACGCCAATATCTACAAAGTCTGTGGTATAAAACCAGCCCCTCCAAAACCAGTCTAAATCGACAGCTGAAGCATCTTCCATAGAACGGAAAAAGTCTTCTGGGGTTGGGTGTTTAAACATCCATCGCTGAGAGTAGGTTTTAAACGCATGGTCAAACAGGTCTGAACCCATGACGGTTTCCCGCAGAATATTGAGTGCAGTTGCGGGCTTGCCGTAGGCGTTAGGACCCAGTTGAAATACATTTTCGGGATTGGACATAATCGGTGCTAAAAAGTCCTGATCATCCGACATATAAGGCACAATTTTCTTGGCCTCACCCCTTCGCGATGGGTATTTGTCCAAGCCAGGGATCGACTCTGGGTATCGCTGTCCAAACTCTTGCTCCGTTAGATATTGTATAAAGGTGGTTAGCCCTTCGTCCATCCAACCCCATTGACGTTCGTCGGAGTTGACAATCATCGGGAAATAGTTATGCCCAATCTCATGGATAATCACCGAAATCATTCCAAATTTGACACGATCGCTATAGGTTCCATCCTCATCGGGACGACCGTAGTTCCAGCAAATCATGGGGTATTCCATACCTTGATTTTTGGCATGAACCGAAATGGCTTTGTGGTAGGGATAATCAAAGGTAAATCTAGATACGGTTTCTAGGGTTTGTGCAACCGCACGAGTGGACCATTCTTCCCAAAGTGGATTTCCCTCTTTAGGGTAAAGTGAAACGGCCATCACGTCACGGCTACCAACCTTGACAGCCATCATATCCCAAATGTATTTTTTTGATGCCGTAAAGCCATAGTCCCGAACATTCTTTGCCGAAAACTTCCATGTTTTGGTTTTGGTTGTTGTGGTTTTTTCGTTGGCCTCCGCTTCTTCTTGAGTGACAATCATCACGGGCTTATCATAGGTTTTTTTGGCTAGCTTATAGCGATTCATCATTTCTTTTGAAAACACCTCTTTACGATTGGTCAGTTCACCTGTGGCATCAACGATAAAATTGGCTGGAACGGTCAGATTGACCTCATAATCGCCAAAGGGAAGTGCAAACTCGCCATTGCCCCAAAACTGATAGTTTTGCCAGCCCTCTACATCGTCGTACATACACATCCGAGGGAAAAACTGTGCAATCACATAGGCACGGTTATCATCGGCAGGGAAATACTCATAGCCCGAACGTGCACGGTTGACCACGTGGTTGTTGATATTGTACCACCATTTGATGGAAAACACCACTTGCCCACCCGACTGCAGTGGGGTTGGCAGGTCGATTCGCATCATGGTTTGATTGATGATGTATGGCAGGGGTTTTCCCTGTGCGTCTGTAACTTTTTCGATATTGAATCCGCCATCAAAAGGGTCGCCAAGGTGGTTATTGGCAAACGAGGAAAGCTGTGAAACCTGATCCAGTGATTGGCTGTTTTTTAAAAGAGCTGGAGAGTCTTTTTTACGGATATTCTGATCGAGCTGTACCCATAAATACGCCAACGCATCGGGCGAATTGTTGGTATAGGTGATGGTTTCTTCTCCGTAGAGGCGTTGAGTTTCGTCATCGATTTTGATGTCCATCACATAGTCGGCACGTTGCTGATAGTATGCGGGACCCGGGGCACCACTTGCGGTTCTATAATCATTGGGTGTCGAAAACTCGTTGTAGAGCTGACGGAATTTGTTTTGATTGGTATGCCCTTGTTTGGGACCTTCTAGATTTTGTTCTTGGGCTATTGCCAAGGAAGGAAGTAGAAAACAGAATGATAATATTGAGGAAATAAAAAGTTTCATTTTAAACATTTTTTTAAATAAAGGAGTTAAAAATAACGAAAAGGATTGGATTACTTCATGTTTTTTGAAACAGGAATGTTTATGGACTTATTAAAAAAGTATTTAACTCACAAACTAATCTGTCAATGGGTTAAAAAAGCATTTCCTTACCCGAAAAGGGACAATCCAAAACAATTTTGTTGAGCCATCATTCAACAAAAATGATTAACTTGAACCCACAAACGCCCTAAATCGTATGCCCAGATTAACAAATCGATTTCGCTTTTTTTCTAGTTTACAGTTTAGGGAGGTTGGAGTTACGCAATGCGTTTATTCAGTTGTTGCCAACACCCCCTATAAACCACGAAACAAATCCCGCGCCTGTCCTTGGGTTTGTAAAAAACTTTTTCGTTTTGTTGGGGTTTTGATCCGCACGATGTTTTGTTGGCCTTCCAATTCAGAAAAAAGAATACGGTTGGATACTGCTAAGGTTTGGAGTTCTGTCACCCTCGCTACCTCCAAATACAGAACCAACTGATCGTCTTGATACTCCCTCCCCAAAACGCTTGGGGTGACGTCTGTGCCATTGAGGTTCAATTCCAAATGCTGTTGAAGGTAATCGGCAGAATGGGTCACGACTTGCTCCGTATCCGAGTCGGGATCCAAACGAAGAGTTTTGTCATAGTGGGTGTTGAGCATCAACTGCCAATCGTCTGTAAACACACGCATCGTGATTTGTAAAGCCGCTCGATCGGGGCGGTAATCAATCTCTAGGGTGCTGACATAATAGGGGTGAATCGTGGCTTGAACAAATAGCAAGCACACAAAAAACGAAAAAGCAAAGATTCGGTTCATCATTCCTTGGTTTGGGTGATTGCAAATTGCGTCATCCCCTCAAGCACAAGCGGGTGATTGCCGTTTAAGTAATCCGTTTGCATATCGGGAGTGTTTTCTAAACAAGCCAACACAAAGCCATAGACTTCCTCCTCACCCAAAGTGAATTCGCGTTGCAAAAAATCGGTCCCATAAAAGTCAATCATACGATACACCGTTTGGAGTTGTGTGTTGAGTTTCCGACTTTGCCGAAGTCGTTTGTTGTAGCCGCTGATTTGTTTGTACACCCCTTCAATATCCAAGGGCATGATGGGCAATAGCAAAGTGCTTAAAATCAAGTTTCCTGTACTGCTATATCTTATTTTTTCGCGACGCTCTCCTTCAAAACCCGGAATCCCAACATCTTTAAAATTGATTGGGGGAGGCGGAGCAGCGGTAACATCATCAGCGAGGTTACCAGTCAAGTTATGAGGTTTGACAACAACCTCTTGCAGTTCATTGACAGCATGCTCGATATACACATTGATTTCGGGTTGTGAGAGCACCAAGGAGTCCAAAACCAGTGCCTGTAGTTTGATATGAACCGCAGAAAACAGAATCGTATCTGTGGGTTGAGCGCCTATAGACAATTCTCATTTTCGATTGGTAATGGTGGTTGCCCCGCTGTTTTTGTTGACAACGTGAATACCCGAAATATCTAGGGAATCTGAAACGACCTTTCCCGAAAAATCTTGTATGTTTTGGGCATATCCCATAAAGCCCACAACCAATACAACCCAAAGAAAATACCTATTGCGTCCTTGCAAACTTTTCACTCTGTTTGATTAAAAAATCCATCAACTGAAATTCATTTTCCTTTTTCAATAGATCTTTCGCCTTTAATCGGTCATCGATAAACTCCAAAAATAGACCGATTCGGTCTGGGGGAATTTGGAGTTCTTCTGTAAAGAACGCATCTGGATAGATCTGACGAATCACATCGCTTGGCGCATAGGCCGAATCACTCCCATCATCGGAATCCTTTATACGAAGGGCCTTATACATCAACTTGAAGATATTGACAAAATCAACCCCTTCATAGAGTTGGTTTTTGCGCAGAATTTCATTGTCTACACGAGTTGATTTGTCAGAAGTGTAATCGAACTTTTTAAATTCTTCTTCTTGCAAATCCAAAAACTTTTCTGGCCGTGTCGGACTCACAACCACCTCGTCGAGAACTTGTATTTTTTCGTTTACATCGACAACCAAACGATTGCGTTGTAAGATCGCCTTGGTGATGATAAGCGCACGGATTTCATATTGCACAGACGAAATAATGAGTTCATCTCCGAGTTTTACCTCAATTGCAAATTCTCCATTATCATCCGTAATCGTGGCTTGTTCGGAGTTGGTATTGAGGATATTGGCGGCGACGACACTGCTGTCTTGATAAAGCACCTTTCCACGCAACCAAGTGCGATAGTCTTGTTGGGCAGTTGCAAAGACAACGCAGAATAGTGCCAATATGGGGATTGCTTTTTTCATGAGTTCACGTTAAAGGTAGAGAATCGAATGTGAATGCCAAAATTTTACAAGCGCTTCACAAAATGAAAGCCCAAATGCACAAAGCCCTCTCGCTCATAAAAACGATGCCCTGCTTTGTTTTCTTTGTAGGCATTCAGCTCTATGGCCTCGTAGTCTTTGGCTTGGAGTTGTAGGGTAATCCAATCGAGAAATTGCTTGCCATACCCTTTCCCTTGATAGGGTTCATCGATATAAAAATGATCGAGCTCACAGCTCTTGCCAGAGTAATGCCGTGTTTGATACCACAAGCCACAAAAACCAATGAGTTGATTGTCCAAAAGAATAGCAACGCAATCGTAGTCGGAGGCAAACATGGCTTTTAATCGGTCGAGTAAAACCTCATCCGAATACTTGTTTGCGGTAAAGTCTTGCATGAGGGGAACAATTTGTGCTATATTGTTCTTTGTTAAGTACGTGAATTCTACGTTCTGCATGGCATCATCAAAAATACATATTAAAACCATTTCAGCAGAAACGACCCACATTGTCCGTCATCCTGTGTTACGTCCTGGGCTGGCTTTCGAAAGCTGCATTCTGCCAGGTGATGACCTCAAATCCACGATTCATCTGGGGGCTTACGATCATAAGACCTTGCTTGGCGTTTGTACAATTTTGAACAACCCCAAAAATGGTCCATTCACTGTGCCAAATGGACAAATCCGGGGCATGGCAGTACGTAGCTCAACCCAAAACAACGGGGTTGGTCGACTGTTGATCAAAGAAGCTGAAATTCAAGCAAAATCCTGTGGTTTTCATCTGTTGTGGATGAATGCCCGAAAAGGTGCTTCTGGCTTTTATTTGAAGATGGGGTATCGTATTTGGGGGTCTGAGTTTGAGGTTCCTATATTTGGACCACACTATGTGATGAAAAAACAGCTATTATGAAAGCACTGCTAAAGGGTTTATTTTTGTGTGTGACGATGCATACTTCTGCACAACATATCGATCCCCTTTTGGTGTTGGGAAAAACAACACCTCCCCTCGTTGGCAATATGCAGGAAGAAGTTTATAAGGCCTATGAACAAATGCGCAAGGCAGCTGCCAAAGCAGGTATCGATATCAAGGCGGTGTCTGCTCATCGCAGCTATCACCGGCAACGGGAAATCTGGAATGCCAAGTACAGTACGTTGATCTCCCAAGGCCTTTCAGCTAAAGATGCGATTCAGGAAATCATTACTTATTCAACCTTGCCAGGAAGCTCTCGTCATCACTGGGGCACAGACATCGATATCATCGACAATGCCAATCCACAGTCAGGTGATGTGTTATTGACAGAAAAATTTTATGGCGATGGCCCTTCGAGTGCACTCCGTTCTTGGATGAACCAAAATGCAGCAGACTATGGCTTTTTGGAAGTTTATACAGACCATCCCAACCGCAAGGGCTTTGCTCATGAGCCTTGGCACTACACCTATCACGCCCTCTCAAAAGCGTATTTGGAAATCTTGACAAATCACGCGATTTCAGAAATTGCAAAAGATGAGCAACTACTCGGGCGTGAGTTTTTAGATGCGGAATTTTTTACAAGCTATACAGCAGAGCATCTTCTTGATATAAATCCTGCATTATTTGACTGACAATCCGGGTTGCTTTCGCTGGGTTCTACTTATCTTTGCAACATGAAAGCACTACTGATGATTTTGGACGGCTGGGGGATTTCTCCAGACCCTTCTGTGTCGGCGATTGACCAAGCAAATACGCCTTTTATCGATTCTTTGTATAAGAACAATCCCCATGCCACCCTCCGCACTGATGGTATGGATGTTGGGCTTCCCAACGGACAGATGGGGAACAGTGAGGTTGGACATGTGAATTTGGGTGCTGGTCGAGTGGTCTATCAAGACCTTGCCAAAATCAATATGGCTGTTGACAAGGATACGCTCAAAGACGAGCCCGTATTGCAAGAGGCTTTCAAAACTGCCAAAGAAAATAAGGTCAAGCTTCATTTTCTCGGTTTGGTTTCGGACGGTGGCGTACATGCCCATATCAACCACATTAAAGGACTGGTTCGTGCTGCAAAGCTTGCCGAAGTTCCCGATGTCTATGTCCATGCCTTTACCGATGGTCGCGATGTTGACCCCAAATCCGGAGTAGGATTTATCGAGGAGTTACAAGAAAGCTGCGCTGCTAACAATGCTCAAATCGCATCGGTCGTTGGACGCTACTATGCGATGGATCGTGACAAGCGGTGGGAGCGCGTCAAAAAAGCATATGATTTGTTGATTCATGGGAAAGGCAAATCAACAACTGATTTTGTTGAAGCTATGCAAAATAGCTATGCAAATGGCACTACGGATGAATTTATCGAACCACTTGTTGGTGTTGGAACAGACAATCAACCCTTAGCGACCATACAAGCTGGTGATGTGGTGGTGTTTTTTAACTTCCGAACGGATAGAGGTCGACAATTGACACAAGCGCTACATCAGCAAGATTTTGGGGATTACGATATGAAAAAACAAAATCTTCACTTTGTAACACTGACCAATTACGATGACTCTTTTGAGGGGGTTCACGTCGTTTTTGACAAGGACAATGTGACCAATACCCTTGGGGAAATTCTTGCCAAAGCAGGGAAAAAGCAAATTCGTATTGCCGAAACAGAAAAGTATCCCCACGTGACCTTTTTCTTTAACGGCGGGCGTGAGGAACCATTTGAAGGCGAAGAACGCATTCTATGCCCCTCGCCCAAAGTTGCAACCTATGACCTTCAGCCAGAGATGAGTGCCTATGAGTTGAGAGATGCCATCGTTCCCAAACTCCGTAACCAAGAAACAGATTTTGTATGCCTGAACTTCGCCAATCCCGATATGGTTGGACATACAGGCAGTATGGAGGCGGCTATCCAAGCTTGCGAAACAGTTGATGCCTGTGCAAAAGATGTTGTTGAAGCCGCCAGAGCAGGTGGTTTTAGCGTGCTGATTATCGCCGATCACGGCAATTGTGATACGATGATCAATCCCGACGGATCCCCCAACACCGCACACACAACCAATCCCGTGCCCATGATTTTGATCGATAATAAGCACAAATCCATAAAAAATGGTAATTTGGGGAATATTGCACCGACAATCCTGTACCTTATGGGTGTAGAAAAACCAGCTGAAATGACAGCAAATTCTTTACTGTGATGGTATGAAAAAAAATATCCGATATCTATTTTGCATTTTTAGCTTTGTGGCATGCACAACGCCATTCCAATCTTTTGGAGAATTCAGCAGAGACCAATTGGAAAACAGCACCCACAACAGTTGGTTTGTAGAAAACTACAATGCGCACCCTTTAAACAAAGCGTTGGTTTCACAAATCGATTCTTTATTTGATGATATCGAGGTAACGATTTATATGGGTACTTGGTGTGAAGACAGTCAGCGGGAAGTACCTGGTTTTTTCAAAATCATAGACGCTCTTGAAGCCAATGACCAAATCCAACCGATCGTTGGCCTAAACGAGGACAAAGTCAGCCACGATGGGAGTGCTGAACAGGCAGGCGTTACCAACGTCCCCACGTTTGTTTTTTCAAAAGACGGCGAGGAAATCAATCGGATTGTTGAGTTTCCGATCATTTCCTTAGAGCAAGATATCCTCGACATTCTACAAGACAAGGGCTATAGGCACGCATACGATTTTTAGAAATGGCTTTGCAAAAAACAGCTGAGGAAATCGAACTGATCAGAGAGAGTGCGCTCGTGGTGTCCAAGACTTTGGGTATGCTCGCAGGAGAAATCAAACCCGGCGTGACAACATTATATCTCGACAGCCTTGCCGAAACCTTTATCCGCGATCACGGCGCAGAGCCCGGTTTTCTTGGACTATACGATTTTCCCAATACCCTTTGTGTGAGCCCCAATGCGCAAGTGGTACACGGCATTCCTAATGACAAACCATTAGAAAATGGTGATATCGTTTCAATCGACTGCGGCGCATTAAAAAATGGATATTACGGCGATCATGCCTATACGTTTGCTGTTGGGGATATCGATAAAGAAACCCAGCAGCTACTCACCGTAACCAAGGCATCCTTGTATATTGGCATTGAGCAATTTTGTGTCGGCAAACGAGTCGGTGATGTTGGTCATGCCATACAGCAATATGTGGAGTCCTATGGCTATGGGGTTGTTCGCGAGTTGGTCGGACATGGTCTAGGTAAAACAATGCACGAAAAACCAGAAATGCCAAACTACGGACGACGAGGGAGTGGCAAGGCCTTTCAAGATGGGATGGTCGTCGCCCTTGAACCTATGATCAATATGGGGACTCACAAAATCAATCAACTTTCCGACGGCTGGACAATCCTGACTGCAGACCGTAAACCAAGTGCGCATTTTGAGCACAATATTGCCATTGTTAATGGTCAACCTGAATTGCTCTCAACTTTTGATTATGTTTATCAAGCACTTGGTATTCAAAGTGATGAAGAAGATCGCTTTCGAACAAAACCATTGAGCAAGTGAGTGCCTTGTTTCGTTTTGCATTGCGTCTTTTCCCTCGCCCACTGTTGATACGAGTGAGTCAATGGCTTTATCCCCTACTCGACTTGTGGTATCGTGGCAAGGGATTTACCGATCCAATCAATGGAAAATCCTATCGTAAGTTTTTACCCTATGGCTACCAAAAACAACGGTCAAATGTGCTGAGCCCGGGAACTCTTTCACTCGAAAGACATCGACTGTTGTGGTTGTATTTTGATCGAGAAACCGACTTTTTCGATCGTGCTGCTGATGTCTTACATATCGCCCCCGAACAGGCCTTTGTCAAACGCTTTC
>CAXRDL010000045.1:0-11436 GCA_964229535.1 Flavobacteriaceae bacterium
TTCATTTCTTCCGCATAGCTGATGTTGGCTTCTTCATCAAAACGGGCTTGTAATTCAATTTGAACAGTTACGCGGAAGAAATGAAAAAAGAAGGGATCCGACTCATTTTTGGGGTTCCTGGACTCAAAGTGCATTCCAAAATCTGTGTGGTTCATCGTCTTGAGGGCGATAAACTCAAGCGCTATGGATTTGTCAGTACAGGGAATTTTAATGAGTCCACAGCAAAAATATATACAGATTATACGCTGTTTACCTCCAACCAACCGATTTTAAAAGAAGTTGACAAAGTATTTCGGTTTTTGGAAGCGAGTTATCGTGTCAACAAATACAAGCACCTCGTCGTATCCCCGCATTCAACGTCTTCCTTTTTTACCTCATTGATTGAACAAGAAATCGATCATGTAAAAGATGGTAAAACAGGATTGATCAAGTTAAAAATGAACAGTTTGACCAACTACAACATCATCGAAACACTCTATGATGCGAGTCGGGCAGGGGTGCATATTCAACTTATTGTTCGTGGGGTTTGTTGTTTGATTCCAGGCATAGAAGGAATGAGTGAAAACATCGAAGTCATCAGTGTGGTGGATAAGTTTTTAGAACATACCCGGATGATGATTTTTGAAAATGATGGCGACCCCTTGGTCTATATTTCATCGGCAGATTGGATGACACGTAATCTGGATAATCGGGTAGAGGTATCGTGCCCGATCTATGACCCTACAATCAAACAAGATTTGTTGGACACATTTGCCATCACTTGGGCCGATACTGTAAAGGCACGTTTGCTAAATGGAAAAGAACCCAATAGCTATAAAAAATCCAGTTCGGAACAACGCAGAACCCAAATCGATTTGTATAACCACTACAAAAACAAGCTCTCTTGAAGGTTAAAAAATATGCTGCGATTGATGTTGGATCCAATGCCATTCGGTTGTTGATCATGAACATCATTGAACGCAAATGGGAGGAGCCCTTGTTTACCAAAAATGCAATCATACGTGCGCCCATTCGATTGGGATCGGATTCCTTTGTGGTTGGTGAAATATCGTCCAAAAAGAAAAAGCGAATGATTGACTCCATCAAGGCCTTTCAGCTGTTGATGAAAGTGCACAATGTTGATCGTTATTTGGCCTATGCGACCTCCGCTTTGCGTGAGGCAAACAATGGATTGCAAGTCACTGCAGAAATTCAAAAAAAAACAGGGGTTAACATCGAAATTATCGATGGTCATCGTGAGGCAGAGATCATTGCTTCAACCGATTTGTATAAGGTGGTAAAACCAGATCAAAACTATCTGTTTGTCGATGTGGGTGGCGGAAGCACCGAACTGACAGTCTATAGCCAAGGGCAGATTGTGGTTTCTAAGTCTTTTAAGATCGGAACGGTACGTCTGCTTAAGAAAATGGTGGATAAATCAGTCTGGAATTCCTATAAGCGTTGGATTATCAAACACACTTCTGGTTACGAACAAATGTCGGTATTGGGTTCTGGCGGAACGATTAACTCTCTGTTTAAGCTTTCTGGAAACAGTGCTGGAGAGCCCTTGTCCTATGACTTTATCAAAGAAAAGTACAAAACCTTTCAGAAGATGAGCCCCAAGCAAATGATGGTGGATTTTAGTTTTAATGCCGACCGTGCAGATGTGATCGAGCAAGCCACCCACATATACCTTATGGGCATGAAGCACTCCACCTCTACGCAGATTCATGTCCCCAAAGTTGGACTCGCCGATGGGATGGTAAAATTGCTTTATAAAGAGAAGGGGTAGCCCCTTCAGTTCAATTCCCCTTCTATCTAAATCTTTTTTTGATACCCTTACCCATGCATGGTCTCTTTTTTGCCAAAGCTTTTGATTAGTTCGCCTTCAAAGTCGAGTAGGGCTTTCCATTTCTGATCGGTTTTTTCGCGTCCGCCATAGGTGCGGGCAAACTGTAAAAACATGGTGTAATGATTCGCTTCGCTAATCATCAGTTTTTTATAAAAACGAGCCAACTGCTTGTCTTCCAATTTTTCGGACAGCAATCGAAAACGCTCACAGCTCCGCGCTTCAATCAAGGCGGCATAGAGTAACTTATGTACCAAATGATCCTCTCGGCTACCGCCTTTGGGAAAAAACTGCATCAATTGATTGACGTATTCATCTTTGCGTTCTCGACCAAGCGTAAATCCGCGTTCAATCAAAAGTTCGTGCACCATTTTAAAATGACTCATTTCCTCAGCGACCAAATCAATCATAGCCTGTACCAGTTCGGTTTTTTCAGGAAAGCCGATGATAAAGGAAATGGCTGTACTCGCTGCTTTCTGTTCGCAATAGGCATGATCGACCAATATCTCTTCGATGTTTTTCTCTACGATATTTACCCAGCGTGGGTCGGTAGGGAGTTGGAGTCCTAACATGATGATTAATTTAAATCCAGATCAAATTCTTTTCGAATGTCATCGACCAAAGGGTTGATTTTGACCAGTTGCTCGTATTTGTCTCTAGGTGTGTAAACATAGTTTTGCTGTTCTTCCTGGCTGACATGAATCACAAATTGAAGCAAATCATTTTTTAACTCGTCAGCAAGTGCACCGATAACCTTTCCCTTTTCAATTTCCAGTTCGAGTTTGTTGGTTTTATTGGGAAAATTGAGGTGAATCTCCACTTTGTTTTTCAATCGTGGACTATCGAGATTGAGTAGAGCAGCGAGATTGTACTCTCCATCGGCTTCCAACTGGGAAGACAAGGCCTTCCATGCTGTTTCCAGACTTTCTTGACCAACGGTTTTCTCGCGTGTGCTTTTTCCATTTGTGGGCTGATTTGCCTTGGCGCTCTTTTGATAAGCAATGCTGGAGAGAGACAATCCAGAAACCCCTTTGGGCTGAATGTCAAGCGCTATGGGCTTCTGAACGGGTTCATCCGGTGCTTTGGTTGGTTCCGCTGTGGGTTTTTCAACAGTAGGGGGCTCTTCGGTTTCTACAGGAGTCTCCTCAATGGGTTTTGCGACTATTGGCTCAGCAATTGGTTTGGGTTCTTCTTTTGCGAGGGGCTTTTGGGTTGGTTGGGGTGCTTTGTCGGTCTTTAGGGCTGGTTTGATGTAGGGTTTATCCTTTTTTTTTTCGTCCTCAACTGAGGCGATTTGCATTAAGCAGAGTTCAACATGTAAGCGTTGGTTTTTAGATGCTTTGTACTGTAAATCGCATTCGTTTGTCAGGGCAATTGCTTTTTCCAGAAACGATAGGTCAGCCATTTCGGACTGGGCGAGATATTTTTTTTGCGTAGAAGAACCAACTTCGATTAAAGAGATGGTGTCTGGGTGTTTGCACATCCACAAGTCTCGAAAATGACTGGCAAGCCCAACGATAAATTGATGACCGTCAAATCCTTTGGATAAGACTTGATCAAACGATAAAATCACCCCTCTGATATCTCCTTCGATTAGTTGCTTGGTGATTTGCAAATAGGTGTCAAAATCGAGTATGCTCAGGTTGACAGAAACATGTTGTGCCGTGATGGCATCATTGGAAAAGCTGACAATACGATCAAAAATAGAAAGGGCGTCACGCATGGCGCCGTCTGCCTTTTGCGCTATGAGTTGAAGGGCTTCTTCCTCAGCTTGAATTCCTTCGTTTTCTGCGATTTTTTGCAAATAGTTTTTAGCGTCCGTTACGCCAATGCGTTTGAAATCAAAAATTTGACAACGCGAGAGTATGGTGGGGATGATTTTGTGTTTTTCGGTTGTGGCAAGGATAAAAATAGCATGGGCAGGCGGTTCTTCCAACGTTTTTAAAAAGGCATTAAAAGCCGCTTGGGAGAGCATATGCACCTCGTCGATGATATATACCTTGTATTTCCCGACTTGCGGGGGGATCCGCACTTGATCGATAAGGTTTCGAATGTCCTCAACAGAGTTGTTTGAGGCGGCGTCCAACTCAAAAATATTAAAGGCAAAATCGTTGTCTTCCGCAGCGGTTTCGTCGCTATCATTGATTTTTTTGGCAAGGATACGCGCACAAGTGGTTTTGCCGACTCCACGTGGTCCGCAGAACAGCAAGGCCTGCGCAAGGTGATTTTTGGCAATCGCATTCTCTAGGGTTTTGGTAATAGACTCCTGTCCGACAACGTCTTCAAACCGCTGTGGGCGATATTTTAAGGCCGATACAACAAAGGGTTCCACAGAAACAAATATATCAAAACCGCTTGGATTTCCATCTGCTCTTTCCATGTGTTTATCAACTGTAAATCATGTATTTTTGCAAAGCAGGCCACCTTACCGCTGCACGTAAGTGCAGAGGAAAGTCCGGACACCATAGCGCAGTATAGCGGGTAACGCCCGTCGTCCGCCTAGCGGATAGGACCAGTGCAACAGAAAGAATGTACAGTTCGGCTGTAGTGAAATCAGGTAAACTCTATACGGTGAAACGCCAAGTAAACCAGTGTTTGAAAGAAGCGCTCTTGAGCTGGTGGGTAGGCGGATAGAGCCCCGCAGTAATGTTGGGTCGAGATCAATGGTAAGGCACGACAGAATCCGGCTTATGGCCTGCTTTTTTTTATTTGTTTGTCGGTCCCATCAAATCGCTAAAAAAGTCATCATTGGCTTCCCACAATTCGATTGCATTCCCCTCGGGATCCAAGATATGTACAAATTTCCCATAGGGGTAAGTCGTTACTTCTTCGATGATTTCTGTCCCGATTTTCCGCAAGTAGGCTACCGTTTTTTCGATGTTTTCTACCCGAAAGTTGACCATAAACTCTTTTGTTGAGGGCGAAAAGTAATCCGTGTCATTTTTAAATACTGACCACAGAAAATACTGAACCTTGTCAGGGTTATTCGCATTTCGAAACTCAAATGAAGAACCGTAGGGATTGAGATTAAAACTCAAATGGTCTTTGTACCATTTGCGAAGGCGACCTGGCTTTTTGGCTTTGAAAAAAATACCACCAACTCCGATAACTTTGGGTTTGAACATGGGGCTTATTTTTGTTAAAGATAAACATTTATTGGGACTGCAACAGGGGTACTGTTTCGGGACCCATGTTAAACAATAGATCCAAAATACTCAAGTTGGGGATAAATCCATTCTTATCGCTAAAGACTTGGGTGTATTCACAAACTGCTGTTGCCTTTGCGGTTTTCGCATCGATCAGATGCCGTAAATCGTGGTAAGGACTATCTTTTTCATAAGTCTTTGTGGTTTCTTGGGGTGCTTGAATCTGTAACAACTCACAAATCGTTTTCATCATATGGGTGTTAAACGCTAGTAGAGACTCAAATGTGCTTTGGTAGAGGCGTGCGATATCGTCTTCATAGTATTCAAAAAAGGGGGAGGACTGATATGCGGTTTTAAGTGACAACCAATGGTTTCTTTGCCAAGGAAACTCGTTGGCGATTTGTACATCTTTATAGTTTTGACGCCCATCGTAACCAAGATGTTGAATCGGAATACTCAGCATGAGCTTTCCGTTGGCTGCATGGATTTCCATGCGATTGCGATAGGTTTGCTTCTGATAAAAATCCTCTACTTCCCAAAGAATCGGTTGCTGCTTACAAATGGGAACCCAATGCGCGATTGGCCCAGCATAGGCAAGGGGAAGTAGGGTATGGGTCATTGCTTTTTAAGACGCTTACGAACACGTATAAAAACTTGATAGGCAACGATAATCGCCAAAAAGTGCCAACGATAGGAAACGGGTTCGCCATCTCCATTGGTTGTTGTGAAGACACGATTCCAGCGCACCTTCCAATTGGCAATTCCATCATTAATGCCATCGATACTCATCCAAATAAAAATGGGTTTCCCAACGATGTGGTCTGCTGGTACAAAGCCCCAAAACCGACTGTCTTCCGAGCGGTGGCGATTGTCACCCATCATCCAATAATAGTCTTGTGAGAAGGTGTATTGATCTGATGGTTTGCCGTCGATAAGTATGGCGTTATTTTCATAGGTGAGTGTTCGTTTTTCATAATCTCGAATCAACTTTCGATACAAGGCGATGTTGTCTTTGGTCAAGGGTACAGTAACCCCTTGTTTTGGCATGACGATTGGTCCAAAATTGTCTTCGTTCCAGTTGTAGCGAATGTCATTTGGGAAAAAGTTTTTGTTGTACGATTGTTGATTGTTGATGTTGCGAACCAAACTATCAAAACTGATTTCGTTTCTGACCTTTTCGGCTTCTTCCAGCGTGAGGAAGATTGTTTTTTGGGTATCTCGAAGTTCGCTTACCCCCCGCAGCCCCAGTTTTCGTCTTAAGCCTGTTGGAATTCCTCTTTCACCTGTAGTCGCAATCCACTTACCACCTTGCCGATTGACGTTGATATTGTTGGCAAACAAGGCACTGAGCTGTTGTTGTGAGATGTTACTTTCAATCCGAAATCGCCTGGTCAAATCTCGTATTCCTGCTTGGATTAGCTTTCTAGACGAAATGCCCGTCTTGCTATATGCGGTATACCCATAGAGTGGTTTGGCACGGTCGGGGAGTTGGGTGCGTTCTCCATTAATATGAATAATCCCATCGATAATTTCTAAGGTGTCTCCGGGGATGGCAACACAACGTTTTACATAGTTTGATTTTTTGTCAATGGGTTTATCGACTCGGGCTTCTTTCTTAAAAAACTGCCGTACTGTATCTGCTGGCCAACTAAAGACCACAATCTCATTACGCTTGATCTTCTGCAGTTTGGGCAATCGCATATAAGGTAATTGAGGCTTTTTGAGGTAGGAGCGGACACGCGCCAAAGGAATGGTGTCGTGTACCATCGGAAAAGAGACCGCCGTTTGGGGAACTCGTGCCCCGTAGTGATACTTGCTAACAAAGAGGAAATCGCCTGTAAGTAGTGTTTTTTCTAAAGAGCCAGTCGGAATGATATAGGGTTGGATAAAATAGGTGTGGACAAGGGTAGCGATGACCACGGCAAATAAAATCGAGCTAAACCATTCCCCGAAAGCGGTTCTTGGCTTTAAACTTCGGTCTTTGATGTGCTCAAGTTGATTGTTGTAGTTGATGGTGTAGAGATAGAGACCAAAACTGATCAGAGTCAGAAAAGTATCTGTTGTACTTCTTTTGCCAAAACTTCGAGCGGTTTCTACCCATACCACTGGAAAGATAATCAAGTTGATGATTGGCATAAAAAACATCAACACCCACCATCGAGGACGATTGATGATTTTCATCAATACCACCGCATTGTAGATCGGAATTGCAGCTTGCCACGGCTTGTATCCCGCACACTGATATAACTTCCATGTCCCAAAAAAATGAACAAATTGAACGACGAGAATAAAAAGAAACCACTGTGTGAATGTCATAGAAAACGTGTTTTATCCCTCGATTAGGGGTTCTTAGAGCTGTAAAACATCTCTCATGCTAAAGATACCTTTTTTGTCTTGAATCCATTCGGCAGCAAGTACAGCACCCAAAGCGAAACCAGTCCGGTTATGCGCAGTGTGTGTAATGGAAATCTCATCGATTTCTGAACGATAGGTCACCGTATGGGTACCAGGCACTTCATCTTTTCGTATGGAGGTAATTGGAACGCCCTCTCCTTTATTTTCAATCAAATGCCATGCCTTACCCTCTGATGGAATCCCTTCTGCCAATGTGATTGCTGTGCCACTGGGCTTGTCGAGTTTTTGCGTGTGATGAATTTCTTCTATCGAAGCAGTGTAAAGCGGTTGTTTTTGCATCATTTCAGCCAACTTTGCATTGAGCTCGAAAAATAGATTGACGCCCAAACTAAAATTAGAAGCATAAAGAAATGCACCCTCGTTTTGTTGACAAAGAGATTCAACTTCGTCAAGCTGATCCAACCAACCTGTGGTGCCACACACTACAGGGATTTTTTTGTTGATTGCACTGGTGATGTTTTCATAGGCAGCCGTAGGAATGCTAAAATTGATTGCGACATCTGCCTCATAGGCCTCATCTGGATTGTCTTTATCGATTTTGGCAACGATTGTATGTCCTCTGTCAATGGCAATCTTCTCAATGGTTTGTCCCATGCGTCCGTAACCGAGTAATGCAATTTTCATTTTACAAATTTAAAAATTGAAATTTAGACTCACCCCAAAATGATGATCCGCAACGACAGGATTTTGATCCATATAGGGTTTTAGACTCAAGTTTTGGTTGATATTATACTGTTTGAGGTGTGCGTCGATATTGGCATCTAGAATATTGAGAAAGTAGGTACCAATGATAAACAACATCGATTGATCGCGGAATTGTTTGTAAAAATTCATCCCATCAATCAAGCGGTCATTATCAAAAATGAGGCCTTGAAATTCATCGTCAGTGAAGCCAGCCAATCTCCGTTTATAGGCATTTCTATAGCGTTTGAAATTTTTATTGTTTAAGTCGTAATAATAAATTGATGCGCCAATTCCCCCATAGATCAGCGGGAGTTTCCAATATCGCTTGTTGTACACTTGTCCCAAACCTGGTAAAACAGCTGAGTAGAAAGCGGCTTTTGCAGGGCGAAGCGGATCGATTTCCTTCTTAAAGGAATTCGATAAATCTTGTTGTTGTCCAAAGCAAACAAAAGAAATCAGCACAACGAGTTGTGTAAGCTTAGGGTTCACTTTGTAGTCGTTTGGTCAAAGATTTAAAATCTTTTTCAGATGTAAACGGAATCACAATTTGCCCACCACCTGAAGCGTTAAGTTGGATACGTGCTTTGTCGCCAAACAGTTTTTGATAGAATTTTAATTTCTTTTCGATGTATGGATTGGAAGCTGGTGATTTTTTTGGAGGGGCGGCAGGTTCTGTTTTGACCAGCTTTTCCGTAGCACGCACCGACAAGCCCTTTGCCAAAATTTGTTCATAGATACTGAGCTGGGTACTTCGCTCTTCTACCGAAATCAATGCGCGACCATGTCCCATAGATATAAACCCATCACGAATCCCAGTTTGAATAATCGGATCGAGACGAAGAAGTCTGATGTAATTTGTAATCGTAGAACGCTTTTTTCCAACCCGTTCGCTCAATTCTTCTTGGGTGAGTTCAATCTCATCGATAAGGCGTTGGTAGGAGAGGGCAACCTCAATTGGATCCAAATCTTCCCGCTGGATGTTTTCCACCAAAGCCATTTCCAAAGACTCTTGGTCGTCGGCAGTGCGGATAAATGAGGGGATTGTTAAAAGCCCAACACTTTTGGCAGCTCGCAATCTTCGCTCACCCGAAACCAGTTGGAAGGTTTCACTATCGGTTTTCCGTACCGTGATGGGTTGAATAACGCCAAGCGCTTGAATGGATTTAGCTAAGTCTTCAATTGCTTCTTGATTGAAGTTGGTTCTTGGCTGAAACGGGTTGACTTCAATTTGATCGAGTGTAAGCTCAACGACATTCCCAACAACAGACTCATTGGAAGGGGTTAGATTTCCTGAATAGTCCAAAAGAGCGGACAATCCGCGTCCGAGTGCTTGTCGTTTATTTGCTTTTGCCATTTATCTTAGTTTTTTCGATGACTTCGTGCGCTTAATTTAAGTAATTTTCGGCACCTTTACTCGTGCTGTCGTAATCTAGAATGCTTTCGCCAAAACTCGGTGCTTCCCCAATTTTTACATTGCGTTGAATAATGGTGTTAAACACCATTTCATGAAAATGTTTTTTGACCTCATCCACAACTTGATTTGACAGTCGTAATCTGGAGTCATACATGGTGAGCAGCATGCCTTCAATGTCTAAGTTTTTGTTGTGAATGCGCTGTACACTCTTAATTGTATTGAGGAGTTTTCCAAGACCTTCGAGGGCAAAGTATTCGCATTGTATCGGAATCAGAACCGAATCTGAGGTTGTCAGTGCATTTAGGGTGAGCAGTCCAAGAGAAGGTGCACAGTCGATGATCACAAAATCGTATTGATCTCGAACCCCTTCCAAAGCTTGGTATAACATGTATTCACGGTTGGGCTTGTCAACCAATTCAATTTCGATAGCGACAAGGTCGATGTGTGAGGGCACGACATCGACATTTGCTGATGGCACTGAGACAGTAACCTGGTCCAAAGGAGCAGAATGCTCCAAAAGTTGATAGGTTCCCTTATTTTGATGTTCAACGTCTATACCAAGACCAGAAGTTGCATTTGCTTGTGGGTCGGCGTCAATTAGGAGAACTTTTTGCTCTAAAACACCTAAACTAGCTGCAAGATTTACTGCGGTTGTTGTTTTTCCAACACCGCCTTTTTGGTTCGCAACGGCAATGATTTTACCCATGAGGCATTTTGTGAATTGAGGATTAAAAGTACAATTTAACAGAGTAAAAAAGAACGATATCGAATAAAAAAATTACTTTTTTTTCAACATCGCTTTTTTAAGGACTGTCCAGAGTGCTTTTGGGATTTTGTCGAGCATATTAAACTGTCCAGCTCCTTTTAGCCATTCCCCACCGTCTAGTACAACAACCTCGCCGTTGAGGTATGCTCCAAAGTCGGAAACCATATAGGCCGCGAGATTGGCAAGCTCTTGATGCGCACCCACACGACCAAGGGGTACTTTTTTTGCAGGATCAAACTTTTTTACCAAGGGCCCCGGTAGCAAGCGATCCCAAGCTCCTTTGGTTGGGAATGGCCCAGGTGCAATCGCATTAAAACGCATGCCATATTTTGACCATTCAACAGCCAAAGACCGTGTCATGGCCAACACCCCTCCCTTAGCAGTTGCGGATGGCACAACATAGCCCGAACCAGTAAATGCATAGGTGGTAACAATGTTTAATACATTGACACTTTTTTGTTTGGTTTTGATCCAATGTTTACCAAACACCATGGTGCAGTTTTTTGTTCCAGTCAACACGATATCAACGATGGTATCAAACGCATTGCTCGATAAATTTTCGGTAGGCGAGATAAAGTTTCCAGCAGCATTGTTGAGTAAAACATCAATCGGACCAAAATGGTCTATCACTTGTTTGTGCATCTGTTCGACTTGCTCATAATTTCGAACGTCACAAGCAACTGCATAGCATTCTCCACCCGTTGCATCACGGAGTTCTTTGGCCGCTGCTTCGAGCTTTTCCAATTTGCGGGAGGTTATGGCAACCTTGGCGCCAAGTTCCAAAAAATAAGAAGTCATGGCCTTGCCAAGTCCGCTACCGCCACCAGTTACAACAATTACTTTTCCTTCCAAACTCCCTTCACGGAGCATTTTATCGGTGTGTGTCATACGCTAAAAATACAATATTTTAAGAGGAAGTGTCTAAGCTGTCTCTAAATTCGATGATAAAAATATCCTCATCTGCCTTTTTGAGATAGTAATTTTCACGCCCAAACTTTTCTAGTTCAATCGAATCAGATAGCTTCTCAATAAAGATTTGGTCGTCTTGAATTTGCCGTATCAGTTCCTCCTTTTGACGCTCAAGATCATCTATTTTCGATTCTAAGCTCCATAAAATTCGAAAAGAGTTGGTGTCGAAAAACAACATCCAAATGATAAAAAAGGCACTGACGAGCACATAGAT
>CAXRDL010000046.1:0-7363 GCA_964229535.1 Flavobacteriaceae bacterium
AAAGCCCGCATTATTCACTCCATCGGTCAATAAAATGATGACTTTGCTAAGGGCTTTGGAGTCTTTAAGTCGATTGACTGCTGTTGCTAATCCCATCCCAATCGCCGTACCGTCATCGATTACGCCTCGCTCGTAATTTAAGTTTGACAAGGCGTCAGTCACAACGGCCTTATCGCTCGTAATCGGAGTTTTGGTGTAGGACTCTCCGGCATAAACAACCAGTCCAATTCGATCGTTTATTCGGTCGGAGACAAAGGTTTGCGCCACTTCTTTTAAAGCCGCCAGGCGATTTGGTCTAAGGTCGCGAGACAGCATACTCGATGAGATATCAATTGCCATGACAATATCAATCCCTTTTGTTGTTTTAGTTCGCGTAGATATATTGGCTGTTCGAGGTCGGGCAAGGGCGACAATCAACAGAGCGATGGCCAGTAATCGAAACCCCCATAACAAAGGATACATCCGTGTCCAGAACGTTGGGCTTTCCAAACCTTTCAGGGATGACATTCGCAAAACACTTTGTTTTTGTTGTGGTCGCCAAAACAACCATGCTGCCAAAAACGGAATGATGGTCAACGCCCATAGAAAAGATATATTCGCAAAGGTGTAGTCTTGAAAAATCATTGGACGTCAGTGTTAAATGTAAATGAATTGACCAAACGGTCAATGATGTCCTGTGCATAGCGATCATCGCGATTGCTCACGATTTCGATTTGCTGTAAACCACTATTCTCAGCAAAGAAATAAACGGTGTATTCTTTACGGGTCGAATCGCTTTCCACTGGCGTCCAGTCAAAAGACACAGAGATAGCAACTCCTTTGACTCCTGTTGGGCTTTCGTATTCATCCTGCTTTTGAAAAATGTTTGTTGCTCCTCTCAATTCTAAATCCTGAATAATCCCCTCCGCACGTGCAGCCAAATCAACCTCAACCTCTCCTTCTCCCATGACTTGCTCGACTCGCAGGGTCAACGAAAACGGATCGTCCAGTTGCCCCAATCGGAAAGTTTGGGTGTTGGGCTTGTCGGAAGGAATTCGGGTCAGTACTTCCGGAGTCGTCATTCGAATCGGCGTAGCGCCATAGGTGCTCGTAATCCATTCAGATTCTAACAATTGTAAAGTCGGGTTCCCCAATAAGCGGTCTTTGACTTGATTGAATCCGTATATATAGGAAGATATCCCAAATGCCAATACAAGGGCTCCAAGTGCGGATAGTCCTGCTACTTTAAACTGTTTGCGGCGACGTTGCTTTTGAAGTTCTTGTCGATAGGCCTCGTTTTGTAGGCGCTCCTCTTCAGTAGGCTCGGGGATTGCCTCATTGGTTTGAACAACGACAGACTCAATCGCCGATCGGTCCGAGGAGGCAAGACCAACGCCGGGAGCTGCTTTGGCAAATTTGACGAGATCTGCAGTTTCTAACACCTTTTTGAGGTTGGATATGGTTTCGTGTTGGAGAACCAAAGACCCTGCCGTTCGCAAGAGTTCAAGCTTTTGAATCAGCTCTGTTGTTGTGCTTTCCAAGGCATTGACGTTTGCCTCTTCCTCCAAATAACTACGAACGATGGCTGTAAGAGATGAATAGTATTGTTTGTACGCTTCCTGATCGTTTAGTTCACTTGCTTCGAGGGCTTGGAGTTCTTGGATTGCACGATCGAAAGGGGGCAATCTTTTCCGACGCTCTTCGATTCTTTTTTTGGCACGGCCATAAACCATATACAGGGCGATGAATCCGATGAGTCCCAGTACACCCCATAGGTAGGGGCGCCACCAACCCGCGTTGTTTTTGTCAATCTCAATGATGGGTTTGATGGGGTGTAATGGCTGTTTGAGCGTATCAACTTCAACGGTAAACACTTCGATTTTAAGGGAGTCTGTGAGGATTGGTGTTCCATCAACAAAAATCCGCTGACGAGGGATATGATAGCTTCCAGAGTCGAATTGAATGAGGGTGTATGTGCGTTTCCAAAGTGCTTTGTCTGCCAGTTGTTGGATGTCCACTTTGGTGGTGTCGATAATTTCGAAAGGCAAAAAGGTTTGCCCTTGTGGGAAAATGACTTGGGCTGTCGAATCGGTTTGAACTTCAATCTGATATTGGATATCCTCACCAATGGTCATGGCAATGGTGTCTAGACTCGCCGCAATACGGGGTTGAGCAAGCACGAGAGCTGGCATAAAGAACAAGAAGAAAATACAAATTCTACCCACGATTTTTAAAATAGGATAATAGTTTTTTTACATAACTCTCATCGGTTCGACAAGAGATGGTTCCTGCTCCGCTTTTTCGAAAAGATTCGTCAAAATAGGATACGCGTTCACGAATGTGACTTTGGTGATTGCGTTGAAGTCTCTTTGAGCCAGTATGAACCAATTGGTACTTTCCCGTTTCCTGATCGACCATAGGCACTAGACCCAAATTGGGTAGCTCGACCTCGTGTTTGTCATAAATCCTTATTCCAGTGAGATCGTGTTTTTTGGCAGCGATTTTAAGATTGGTGGCATATTCGATATCCATAAAGTCGGACAGCACAAACGCAATCGCTCGCTTTTTTTGCACGTTTGCCATAAACTTGAGTGCCTCCGAGATATTTGTTTGGTGGCTTTGGGGTTTAAATTCAATCAGCTCACGAATGATTCGGAGGATATGTGATTTTCCTTTCTTGGGTGGGATATACAACTCGATTTGATCTGTGAATAAAATCACCCCAACCTTATCGTTGTTTTGGAGAGCCGAAAAGGCGAGGGTTGCTGAAATTTCGGTGAGGATTTCTTTTTTGAATTGCTCGTGTGATCCGTATTGGGAAGACCGACTGACATCGACAAGCAACATCAATGTCAGTTCGCGTTCTTCTTCAAAAACTTTAACAAAAGGTTCGTTGTACCGTGCGGTTACATTCCAGTCAATGGCACGAACATCATCCCCAAATTGGTATGGGCGCACTTCGCTAAAGGTCATGCCACGACCTTTGAAGGTACTGTGATACTCCCCCCCAAAAATATGATTGCTTAAGCGGCGAGTCTTGATTTCGATTTTACGAACCTTTTTTAAAAGGGCCTTCGTATCCATACCGTTTTATTCTATCGTTTGTTGGGCTTGGCTAGGGAACCTCAACAACATTGACAATCCGATTGATGATGTCTTCCGAAGTGATGTTTTCCGCTTCTGCTTCGTAAGTAATTCCGATTCTGTGCCGAAGAACATCGTGTACCACTGCGCGTACATCTTCTGGAACGACATAGCCCCGTCGTTTGATAAAGGCATAGCATTTGGCAGCGGTTGTCAGATTGATACTTCCCCGTGGAGATGCCCCAAAACTGATAAGTGGTTTGAGATCTTCTAAGCCATATTGCTCGGGATAGCGAGTGGCAAAAATAAGATCGATAATATATTTTTCGATTTTCTCATCCATATACACCTCACGTGCCGCTTTTTGTGCTTTGATGACTTGAGCTGTAGTGACCACAGGCTTGATGGCATTGGTTGCCCCACTAACTTGTGCGCGAACAATTTGTTGCTCGTCTGTTTTGTTCGGGTAGTCGATGATCACCTTTAACATAAACCGATCGACCTGTGCTTCAGGAAGTGGGTAAGTCCCTTCTTGCTCCACAGGGTTTTGAGTCGCCATGACCAAAAAAGGAGGCTTGAGGGCAAAACTCTCGTCGCCTATGGTGACTTGTCGTTCTTGCATCGCCTCAAGTAGGGCAGATTGTACTTTAGCGGGTGCACGGTTGATTTCATCCGCCAAAACAAAATTGGCAAATACTGGCCCTTTTTTGATGCTGAAGTCATTTTCTTTGATGTTATAAATCATCGTTCCAATCACATCTGCAGGGAGCAAGTCAGGGGTAAATTGTACGCGACTGAACGATGCTTTAATCGATTTGCTCAAGGAGTTAATGGCAAGGGTTTTGGCTAGCCCTGGAACCCCTTCCAAAAGAATATGACCTTCGCCCAAAAGTCCAATCAATAAGCGCTCAAGCATCTGCTGCTGACCCACGATTACCTTTCCGAGTTCGATTTGGAGTAAATCAACAAAGGCACTTTCTTTTTCAATCTTTTCGTTTAAGGATTTAATATCCACTTGTTTATCGTCCATATGATAAAAATTTGACTTTAAAAATAATGTTTGTTTTTAAGGGCTGCAAGTTGATCAAAAAATGTTTTTAAATCTGTTAACATTTGGTTAAAATCCTCTTATTTGTGCCCTATTAGCCCACATGATCTTTGTATTTTAGACCAGAGCAAACGAATTCAACCCGTATATGATCAACAAACGCCTTTTGGTAAAAAACTTATTGGCGCACAACGATGAAAACAGCTTTTATGATAAAAAGCTGCAGCTCAACCTTGGCAATAAAGAAGGGAAGGCAAAGTTCCTCAAGCACATTTGTGCCCTGTCAAATTCAAACCCAAAAAACAATTCCTATATCGTGGTCGGCATTATGGATCATGACAATGATATCGTAGGCGTCGATTTTTTTGATGATGCCAAACTACAAAACCTTGTCAATGCCTTTCTGGACAACCCCCCTCTCGTGCTTTATGAAAATATCCACTTCCCCCATTTGCCCGAGGGAAAAGTGGTTGGTTTAGTCACCATCAAGCCCACAGAAGCGCTAACATCGCTTCGAAAAAACATTTGGAAATACTACGGCGGGTCTGTTTTTTTTAGAGAGGGAAGTACCTCAGCACCAAGAGCATTTGATGTGGACATTAAAGACATCAATTCGAAAGTCGTAACGGAGATTGAAAAGCACGCACAAAACAATATCGAGCTCACTCTTGATGGTGTAGTTGATTTTGTACAGCGACACCACGACGGTCTCAATCCACAGTATAAAGTCTTTAAAGAATCCTTTGTGGTATGCTGGGCAGGGATTGAAAAAACGGTAAAGGGAAAGCGTTACTATTCTCGTGTGGACATCGAGTTGGTCAATGAGCATGTGAAGCTATTTTACTCTGCCTATGACGAAGTTGAAATCCAATTTGATGCCAATCATTTTCGATTGATTGAGTATGTCAAACTCGGGGTGAATAATATCGATAAGTATTATCCCCTAGAGCAGATTGATCTGCAGTTTGATAACAACGGGAGCTATCAAATGAATTCCGTGTTTTTATTTGAACCGCCTGTTTTTGAGAAAACGCTACTGCACCATATTATGAATGCACAAAAAACGATAGCTCAAAAATTACTGACAAACAAGACCTTGACGGGTACCCAAAAAAAAGAAGTTGAAACCCTTTCTCCAACCCTGATGCTGTGCTACCTCAATGGTTTTGAAGAAGCAAAAGAACTTCTCTTTTCCATTCAAAATTCACTTCGTAATTGTAGCAGTATCGCCTATCAAAACCATAAAGACGCCATGCGGATTTTGCGGAAAATCAAATACAATTGATTGGGTTTGTTTGAGGTTTACTTGAGGTGTGTTTCGTAGAAAAACGTCGCAACTTCTTCAGGGACAAGGTGATTGATCCCCTCTTGTCGTTCTACTTTTTGTCGAATCATCGTGGCCGAGATCGATATCATTGGACTATCCAATAACGTGATTTTATCGCTCTCCTCAGGAAGCTGCCATCCCTCACGTGGATAAATCATCAAATTGTGAGATAACATTTCCGCTGCCCCTTGCCAGGTTTTCATTTGTACAAAAATGTCGGCTCCCATCAATAAGGTATGGGTGTTTGAGTTGGGCAAAACATCCAAATATCTCAGGGTGTTGATTGTGTAATTTGGGCGCGATAATTGAAATTCCACGTCGCTGCAAGTCATCTGTCCTTCTCTGGAAAGGGCCGCTGAAACCAAGTTTAAGCGTTGTTGTTCTGGAAGTAAATCCACATCGCGTTTAAAGGGGTTTTGCGGGCTGACGATAAAAATAACCTCTTTGATTTTTCCTGTTTCGATTGCCGCCCGAGCCACGTTGAGGTGGCCATGATGTATCGGATTAAAACTTCCAAAAAATAAGGCGGTTCGCTTCATGATTGAATAAATTGAGTGACCAGTTCCTCGAGTTCTGCCCCAGCTTTACTGAGAATGTTATTGTGAACGATGTGTTGGAATTTAGGTGCTGATTTCATTTCATTTTCCGCTTTATCGAGTCGCATTTTCAAACTCTCTGTCGATTCAGTTTCCCGATTGGTCAATCGTTCTTTGAGCGCTTCCAAGCTCGGTGGCTTTATAAATATCGTAATCGTTTGGTCGGGAAATTGTTTTTTGATTTGTAAGCCCCCCTCAACATCTATATCAAAAATAACGTGTTTCCCTTCGCGCCACAATCTCTCTACTTCTGCACCTAAAGTGCCGTAAAAAACACCTGGGTAAACTTCTTCATATTCGATAAAATCCCCTTGATCGATCTGTTTTTGAAAACGCTCTGGGCTGATAAAAAAGTAATCCACGCCGTGTTTTTCATTGGCTCTGGGCTCACGAGAAGTTGCCGAAATCGAAAACGCTAATTGTAGGGATTTGTTTTGCAGTAATTGTTTTGCCAAGGTTGTTTTTCCGCTTCCCGAGGGCGCTGATAGCACGATACATTTCCCTTTTGCCATTTAGAGAATGTTGAGCAGTTGTTCCTTAATGCGTTCAAGGGCATCTTTCATTTGAACGATTTCTTTTTGAAGGGACGCGTCGTTGGCTTTGGAGCCAATCGTGTTGATTTCTCTACCGATTTCCTGAGCGATAAACCCGAGTTTTTTTCCTTTTGTTTGCGTTTCATTGTTCATCACTTCACAAAAATAAAGGAGGTGTTGCCGCAAACGAACGATCTCTTCATTGATATCAAACTTTTCGAGATAAAAGATCAACTCCTGCTCGAACCGGTTTTGGTCAACCTCAACTGCTAAGCTTTTGAGATTGTCTTGCAATTTTGATCGTACTTGTTGAATTCGTTGATCCTTGGTGTTGTTGACTTGCTCAAGCCTTTCTTCGATGCTTTCAATTTGGGCATTGAGATCCTTAGTCATCGCTTGACCTTCGACCGATTGATAATCTATCAACTGCTTTATTGCCTGCTGTACCAAGCCAAATACTTCTTTTTTCTGGTTGTCGTCGGGCAAAACTTCTGCCGACTGCAGGGCTTCTGGCAAACGCGTCGCAATGGGAAGCAATTCAGCGGGGGTTACGTCTGCGATTTCACGCAGTTGCTGAATATAATCGGAAATGACATCCTTGTTGAGTTCAGCGGCAGCCGCTGCACCTTGCTGTTTTACGTTCAAATTGACATCGACTTTTCCGCGTAAAAGCTGTGGTTTGATGGCGGTTCGCAACTCATCCTCCCAAGATCGATAACTGTATGGCAGTCGAAGGTTGAGTTCAAGATTTTTGCTGTTTAATGCTCGAATCTCCACGGTCATGCTGATGTCTTGA
>CAXRDL010000047.1:0-16049 GCA_964229535.1 Flavobacteriaceae bacterium
CCCAAATTTTAATGGCAATCCCCGCAAATGCAAGTCCGATGAGTATGACACTAAGCAAAAAAAGTTTCATAGGGCAAAGATACGATTAACAGCAGAAATTGACTTCGGGTTGTAAGCGAATAGCAAAACGCTCTTCAACCGCCTGTTGAACCATCTGGCTAAAAACCTTGATGTCATGTCCACTGGCATTGCCATAATTCACCAAAACAAGAGCATGGTTTTTGTGTGTGCCCACATCTCCCTCTCGAGTTCCTTTCAACCCGACTTGTTCGATGAGCCAAGCCGCAGGGATTTTATAGTTCTGATTTGGTTGGGCGTAATGCGGAATGTCGGGAAATGACGATTTGAGTTGCGCAAACTGATCGTGATCTACAATTGGATTTTTAAAAAAACTTCCAGCATTACCCAACTGTTTGGGGTCAGGCAACTTGGTTGTTCGAATATCGATGACAACATCCGCAATGTCTTTTGGGCTTGGCGTGCTGATTCCTTTGGACGTCAACAAGTGCGCAATAGCTCCATAAGAGGTATTCAGCCGATAATTCTCTTTTTTCAATCGTAAACGGACATCCGTAATCACCACTTTGTGTTTTAACTCACGTTTAAAAATGGAGTCTCTATACCCAAACTGACAAGCGACCTTGTCATAAGTTTCTACGCTCTGATCGTTTCTATTGACCAGCGTACAGGATTCAAAAACATTTTGCAATTCGACCCCATAAGCACCTATATTTTGAATTGGAGCTGCGCCAACATTTCCCGGGATTAAAGCCAGGTTTTCTAGTCCGCCAAATCCCTTTTCAAGAGACCATAATACCAACTCGTGCCAGTTTAATCCTGCACCTGCCTTGATGACTACCTCGTCCCTTTGTTCTTCAGTGATTTCGATGCCAGATATCGCAAGGTGAATGATTGGAGGTTTGGGGGTGTCACAAAACAATGTATTGCTGCCACCACCTAAAATCCAAGCAGAGGCAAAGCGCTGATCTTTGAGTATGTATTGTAAATCTTCAATGGTTTTTGCAACGGCAAATAAGGCAGCTTCTGCGGCTACTCCAAAACTATTATAGGTTTTGAGTGAAACGCCTTGTTCGATCATTGGCTCAATTTTGATGTCAAAGTGTGTGGATAGGCATGCAAGGCACCTTCAAGGATAAGGGCACTTTCTTTGAGCTTTTCTTTGTCGAGCACAAAAGCAATTCGAATCAAAGATTTACCGAAATGACGATCTCCATAAAATCCTGATGCGGGGGCTACCATGACTGTTTTTCCGTTGTGGTTGTAAGAAGTCAGCAACCATTTTGCAAATTCATCTGTATCCTCAACAGGGAGTTGTACCAAGCAGTAAAACGCTCCGCGTGGCTCGCTGACAGTGATTCCGGGTACTTGTTGTAAGGCTTGAACCAGTGTATTTCTTCGCTCAAGGTAGGTAGCTGTGACTTCTTGAAGATAACGAAGTGGCTCATCCATAGCAGCTTCGGAGGCATGAAGGCCTAAAGTCGGGGGAGACAGACGAGATTGCGCAAACTTAAGTGCAGCTTCCATAACAGCTTTGTTTTTGGAGACCAAACACCCAATTCTTGCGCCACACATACTGTATCGTTTTGACATGGAGTCCACGAGAATCGCATGCTCTTCAAGTCCTGGAATCGCGAGTACCGAATGATGGATTGCCCCATCATAAACAAATTCGCGATAGACCTCATCGACAATCAAAAAGATATCGTGATTTTTAACAAGATAAGCCAGATCATTGAGCTCTTTGTGGGTATAGACATAACCAGTTGGATTGTATGGATTGCAAATAAAAATTGCCCTTGTTTTATCATTGATTTTTCCTTCAATTTCATCGATTGACGGCAACGAAAAATGGGTGTCAATGGTAGAGGATACAGGGACAACCTTGACACCACAAGCAGCTGCAAAGGTGTCATAATTGGCGTAAAATGGCTCTGGAATAATGAGTTCATCACCCTCATTGGTAATGCAGTCCAAAGTCATGATAATGGCTTCGCTCGCACCTGTTGTAACTAAAATATTCTCTGGCTCAACCTCGATATTGTGCTTGGCATAGTATGAGCACATCTTCTGGCGATACGCCAAAGACCCCTCAGATGGGCCATAGGCCAATACGTTTTGGTCAAACGACTTGATCGCATCTAAAGCTTTAGTGGGTGTTTGAATGTCAGGTTGGCCAATATTGAGGTGGATCACCTCAATTCCTTTCGCTTTGGCGTCCTCGGCATGTTTCGATAGTTTTCGAATGGGTGAGGTAGGGAGGTTCATCCCCTTCAACGAAATTTTAGGCATCTGTCAATTTTGACAGCAAAGATGCAAAATTTAGCCCGAATCGACGGGGATGTAAAGCTGAAAAGCGATGAAAATCTATTCTTCTTCTTCTGGTTCCTCGACTGTGCCCTTAATTTGCAAGGCCACCACTGGCGTTACAGCGTTGGAACTTACCGTTATAGTTTTGCGGATTGGTCCGACTCGATTGGTGTCGTATTTCACTTCAATCACCTCTTCAACTCCAGGCATGATGGAATCGGTAGGTTTTTTGGGGATTGTACAACCACAGGACGATCGAACCTGCGTAATAAATAAAGGGGATGAGCCAGTGTTGGTAAACTTGAATTCACGAACCCCATCATCTCCTTTTTTGATTGTACCGTAATCAACCACCTCCGACTCAAAAGTGATTTCAGCTTGTGAAAATGCATTGGTGTAGGAAAAACACAATAGAATTGCGGTAAAAAATTTGGTGAACTTCATGGTTTCTTTTTTTTGGTTAAATATACAAAAATCTATTTCAGATTATCAATGTCTTTTTTTATAAATTGTTCTTAGCTACTTTTGTCACTCAATAAGATAAAGCACCTTTTCATGGGGTCTCCCAACACATTCAATGCCAATCAAATCGCTGAACAGTGGTATGCTTATTGGCTAGCAAATCACTATTTTCATTCCGAGCCCGACTCTCGAAAACCCTATACAATTGTGATTCCTCCACCCAATGTAACAGGCGTTTTGCACATGGGGCATATGATGAATAATACGTTGCAAGATGTACTTATACGGCGTGCGCGTATGCTTGGGATGAATGCCTGTTGGGTTCCAGGAACTGACCATGCGTCCATTGCTACTGAAGCGAAAGTGGTTCAGAAATTAGCAGATCAAGGTGTGAAGAAAGAAGATTTGACTCGAGAGGAATTTCTCAAGCATGCTTGGGAATGGACCGATGAACATGGCGGGATTATTTTGGAGCAACTCAAAAAACTTGGATGTTCTTGCGATTGGGATCGCACCAAATTCACTCTCGACGAGCCCATGACTGAATCCGTTATTCGGGTTTTTGTAGACCTTTTTGAGCGTGGGTTGATCTACCGTGGATTCCGAATGGTGAATTGGGATCCAGAAGCCCAAACCACCCTTTCAGACGAAGAAGTGGTTTATGAAGAAAAGCAAGGCAATTTATACCACATCGCTTATCGAGTAGTTGATAGCGAGGAGATAGTTACCATTGCCACGACTCGTCCAGAAACGCTGATGGGAGACACCGCTGTAGCAGTTCATCCCGAAGACGAACGCTTTACCCATCTGCATGGCAAAAAAGTTGTGGTTCCGATTGTAAATCGAGAAGTGCCGATTATCACAGACAGCTATGTGGATATGGAGTTTGGCACGGGTTGCTTAAAGGTAACCCCTGCTCACGATGAAAACGATAAAGCATTGGGCGACAAACACAAGCTGGCGTTTGTTGATATTTTTAATCCCGATGGAACGCTTAATGCAGAAGGCTTACACTTTGAAGGCAAAGACCGATTTGAAGTTCGAAAACTGATTGTTCAGGAGCTCAAGTCCTCAAAAATACTATTGCAAACCAAGCCACACACGCACAAAGTTGGCCTATCTGAAAGAACCAAGGCAGTTGTAGAGCCCAGACTCTCCGATCAATGGTTTTTGAAAATGGAAGATTTGGCCAAACCAGCGCTGACTGCAGTTGAGGGCGGAACAATTCAATTGTTTCCCAAAAAATTCATGAATACCTATCGCCATTGGATGAATAACATTCGTGATTGGAATGTCTCGCGTCAGTTGTGGTGGGGTCAGCAAATCCCTGCTTATTATTACGGATCGGGCAAGCAAGATTTTGTGGTTGCTTTGACCCCCGAAGAGGCCTTGGAGAAAGCACGTGAAAAAACCAATAACCCTCTTCTTAATACAGCAGATCTAACGCAGGATTCAGATGTGCTCGATACATGGTTTTCATCATGGCTATGGCCAATCTCTGTCTTTGATGGAATTCGATTCCCTGAAAACGACGAAATTCAGTATTATTATCCCACACAAGACCTTGTCACAGGGCCTGATATTTTGTTTTTCTGGGTCGCTCGAATGATCATGTCGGGCTATGCCTTTCGCAATCAACAACCTTTTCAAAACGTATATCTGACAGGTCTGGTTCGAGACAGCCAAGGCCGAAAGATGTCCAAACAGTTGGGCAATTCTCCTGATGCATTGGGACTCATCGAAAAATATGGTGCGGATAGCGTTCGCGTTGGATTATTATTGAGCTCAGCAGCTGGAAATGATTTGCTTTTCGATGAAGCGCTTTGCCAACAAGGAAAGAATTTCGCCAATAAAATTTGGAATTCACATCGCTTGATTCAAAGCTGGGATATAGATGATTCTATTCCACAAGACCAAACCGCCAAACAGAGTTTGGATTGGTATAAGAGTAAATTTCAAGAGGAGCTCACTTTGGTCAATGATCACTTTACAAAATACAGGATTTCAGATGCCCTAATGTGTATTTACAAACTGGTATGGGATGACTTTTGCTCCTGGTTGTTGGAGTTGATCAAACCTGCCTACGGCAGTCCAATTGATGCGCAAACCCATGCTGAAGTGATTGATATTTTTGAAAATAACTTGCGATTACTTCACCCGTTTATGCCATTTTTGAGTGAAGAACTTTGGCATGATATCGCAGAGCGCAAAAAAGCGGAAGCCCTCGTTGTATCCTCATGGCCAACAGAAACAAAAATCGATAAAGCGGTTCTTTCGATTTTCTCACACTCCATGGAAATGGTAACTTCTATTCGTGCGATTCGCAAACAGAAAAATATCTCCATGAAAGTTCCCATGCAATTGCTCGAGACCTCTTCTCAGAATGATTATTACAAAGCGGTGATTTCAAAACTGGCAAATATCGAAAGCTGTGAGGTGGTCAAAGACTTACCCGAGCAAGTGCTTTCGTTTCGAGTTGGGACTGCTGCCTATTACCTTCCATTTTCTATTGAAAACCCAGAGGAGGAGCTTGCCAAACTCAATCAAGATTTGAATTATCAAAAAGGATTTTTAGCTGGGGTACAAAAAAAATTGAGCAATACGCGTTTTGTGGATCATGCACCTGCTCAGGTTGTCGAAATCGAAAGAAAAAAAGAGAAAGACGCCCTAGAAAAAATCAAGCATATCAAACAGCAAATTGCCCAATTACAGGGCTAATCCATTTGCTTTAATTTCTCAACTAAAGCACTATAGCGTTCTTGCGCGATGTCAATCGATAAATGAGACACTAGCATAATGGCATTGGCTTTAAACGCACTCACAATGGGTTGTTTGTTGTTCTGTTCATGTCGCATTCCATTTGCAATTTTATAATAGGCATAAAGGCGTAATAAATCGTCCTTGGGGATTTCGGTAAAATTTTCGTTCACCCACTCTACGGCTTCATCAAACGCAGTCTTGTCAACGACGACATAACTCATGACGCACTGATTATGGTTATCCCCCCTTTAACACGGTCGTTCAATCCAACGTTTAATGACGTCCCTACTGGTAGAAAGAGGTCAATCCGAGAACCAAATTTGATAAAGCCAGCATCGTGACCTTGAACGGCCTTGTCACCTACTTTCGCATAATTTACGATCCGTCGTGCTACCGCTCCAGCGATTTGCCGATAGAGTATGGAGCCATAGGTTGGATGGTCAATAACAATCGTCGTTCTCTCATTTAGTTCGGATGATTTTGGGTGCCAAGCCACCAAATACTTCCCAGGGTGATATTTGCTAAATTTGATCTCACCAGTCGCTGGATATCGTGTGACATGAACATTGAGTGGTGACATAAAAATCGAAACTTGAAGTCGTTTGTCTTGAAAATACTCTGGCTCTTCGACTTCTTCAATAATCACAATTTTCCCGTCAGCTGGTGCAATAATTTGGGTTTCACTTTCGAGGGCTATCCTTTTTGGATTTCGAAAAAATTGAAGCACCAAAATAAGAAATACCAAAGCTACAATTTGGATTCCTTTTGACATCCAAAGCGAAGAGATGTAGTGATCTGCAGATATTACGACTGCGACAACAGCTAAAAATGTAATCGTGATGATCCGAAACCCTTCTTTATGAAACATAGCAACTAAAAAACAATAAATAGAGATAAACGAAAGGAACTGTAAAAATCAGACTATCGATACGATCATATACACCTCCATGCCCCAACAGTAAGGTGCCACTGTCTTTCACGTCAGCAGTGCGTTTGCATTGACTCTGTACCAAGTCGCCTATAATAGAGGTTATGCTGATGATAATCCCCATCAATAGCCAAAAAGAAAAATCATGATTTGGAAAAACCTGATGGTTTATCAAAGCTACCACTGGACTGAACAGAATTGCTGCAAGTGCGCCTTCAATCGATTTTTTTGGCGATACAACTCGAAAAAGTGGTGTTTTTCCAAAAAGAGTTCCAAAGCAGTAGGCCATTGCATCTGCCCCCCAGATAAAAAATAAAAGTCCAAAAGTGAGCTCGATTGTGAAAACTGGCGATTCCACGAAAGAGACTTCGCTAATCATCAACAGCGGAAATAGCAAATGCGCAATGCATAATAGACTGGCCAGTAGGGGATGTGCTTGTATGGTCTTCCGCCGAAACAGCAGGATTGCCAATCCCAATTGACTGACAAACGATAAGATGGCAATTTGCAGCAGTGGCGCATTGAAAACCAACAGACTTGCCGTACCAAAGCAGAGTAGGGTGGTGAGAGCGAGTGATCGGATTTGATAGAGTTTTAACATTTCAAATGCTGCCACAAAAGCAATCACAAACAATAGGATCGGGTATCCCAAGTTCGGGCTATACGCCAAGCTGGTTACCCACACAGCAGCATAGGCAAGACCGACAAGAGATCGTTCGATGAAACTATGCATTAAAAATCTTCTATAAGAATCAGGTACACATGCTTTATCGGTAACCCATAGGTTAAAAAGGTGTCATCACCTTCTGTAATATCTTTCTTAAAGTGCTTAATGGAGGTGATATTGATCGGGATGTTTTTTTTGTATTTGTGTTTGATCCCTTTCAAGCCCTCGCTCAAGGTGTCGGTGAGTTGTTTTGTCCCAGCGACGATCACAAAATTTTCTGGCAGGTCAATCAGTTTATGATTGGCAATTTGCTCGGCACAAATGATAATACTGCCATCATGTGCGACTAAAAATTCACAGTCCGTTAAAAAGAACCGAGCGTTTAAATTCGTTTTGGTCGGGGTGATGGACGGCCTGATATACCGCTCTTGCAGTTTGGGCCGGAAACAAAGCATTTCACAATCATTCCATCCATTTTCGGCTAGGATATTTTTAAATACGTTGACGGATTCTTTTTTGTCTTCACAGTAAATAAACTTCCCACCTTGTTCAGTGAACTTCAAAGTAAATGCCTCTTCGATAGGCGTCTCTTCAGCAGGCATGTATTTACTGCGGACTGTGTCTTCTTGTTTTTCAGTTTTTGAAGACCCTCCAAAAAGAGAGGAAAAGAGACGTTTCAAGACTTTTTTGTTTGAAACGATAAAGATAGCAAACTATGTGGACTTCGCTGTCTTCTTTGCGGAAGATGATTTGGATTTCTTCTCAACGATTTATTCCTTCTCAAATGGGCGCTTCCCAAAAATAGTCACCAGATCATCTTTAAAAATCACCTCTTTTTCAAGAAGATGCTCTGCCAACTCAGTGAGTTTCTTTTTGTGCTTTCGCAATAGTGCCAGTGCTCTTTTGTATTCCCGTTCTACAATTTTTGAAATTTCTTCATCAATTTGCTTTGCGGTTTCCTCGCTATACGGTTTGGTAAATCCAAACTCATTTTGCCCATTGGCATCGTAATAGGTGATATTTCCAATTTTATCATTCAGTCCATAAACTGTAACAATCGCGCGAGCTTGTCTGGTTACCTTTACGAGATCACTCAGGGCACCCGTCGAGATTTTACCAAAAATAATTTGCTCGGCAGCACGACCACCCAGAGTAGCACACATTTCGTCAAGCATTTGTTCTGTTCGCACAATTTGACGCTCCTCTGGCAAGTACCATGCTGCCCCAAGAGATTGACCTCTAGGCACGATGGTAACCTTCACAAGTGGAGCTGCATGTTCTAGCATCCAGCTTACTGTAGCGTGACCTGCTTCGTGGAAGGCAATGGTTTTCTTCTCTGATGGCGTTATAATCTTACTCTTTTTCTCCAAGCCGCCAACAATTCGATCAACCGCATCGAGAAAGTCTTGTCGATCAACCTTTTTCTTACTTTTCCGTGCAGCAATAAGAGCCGATTCATTACAGACATTTGCAATATCTGCTCCTGAAAACCCAGGGGTTTGTTTGGCCAAAAAGCTCACGTCGAGTTGTTTATCAACTTTAAGGGGGTTTAAATGCACCTTAAAAATTTCTTCGCGCTCACGCAAGTCGGGTAAATCCACATAAATCTGTCGATCAAAACGCCCAGCTCGCATCAGGGCTTTGTCCAATACATCCGATCGGTTGGTTGCTGCCAATACAATCACGTTGGTATCAGTTCCAAAACCATCCATTTCGGTGAGTAGCTGGTTGAGCGTGTTTTCACGTTCGTCATTTGAACCGGTCATATTGCTCTTTCCTCGTGCACGGCCGATGGCATCAATTTCATCGATAAAAATGATAGCTGGTGATTTGTCTTTTGCTTGCTTAAACAAATCGCGTACACGTGAAGCACCTACCCCCACAAACATTTCTACAAAGTCCGATCCCGAAAGGGAGAAAAAGGGAACTTTTGCTTCCCCTGCAACTGCTTTAGCCAAGAGTGTTTTTCCCGTTCCTGGAGGCCCAACAAGTAAGGCTCCCTTTGGAATTTTACCACCCAAAACGGTGTATTTACTCGGGTTTTTCAAGAAGTCTACAATTTCTTGCACCTCTTCTTTGGCACCCTCAAGTCCGGCAACATCTTTAAAGGTTACTTTTACGTTTGACTTCTCGTCAAAGAGTTTTGCTTTTGACTTTCCAATATTAAATATCTGACCTCCTCCACCAGCTCCTCCGCCAGACATACGACGCATGAGGAAAATCCACACCCCGATAATCAGAATGAGGGGTAGAAAACTCAGCATCACATCGAGCCATCGATTTTCAACGGTTTTAAAGTCGTAGTCAAATTCTGCCCCTTTGCTTTTTGCTTCTTCCAATTTGGTTTGGAAAATTTCGAGGTTACCCACTTCAAATTGATAGTGTGGTCCTTTGGCGTTTGAACGACCCAAAAAATCTGTAGATCGGGCGCCTTTGTGCTTTGAGGTTTGTAAGGCATCATCTTTGATCGTGACTTGCGCCAAGCTTTTGTTGATCACCAACACACGTTCTACCTCGTCATCATTAAGAAATCGCTCAAACGTAGAGATATTGATGCGCTGGTCGTTGGTCATTCCATCGTTATTGAAGTATGACATGCTGATAAAAAACACAGCAATCAACCCATACAGCCAATAGGCACTTGTATTTGATTTTTTATTTGGACTCTTTTCTTTTTTCGCCATTTTTAATAGTTAGAAGCAATTTCAGTGAGTTTTGCATCGCCCCACAAGGATTCGATGTCATAGTATTCTCGAACAGATTTTTGAAAAATATGAACGACAATGTCGATATAATCCAAAAGTACCCATTCTGCTGTTTCGGTTCCCTCAACCTGAAATGGCTTTTCCCGAAGGGATTTGCTCACTTGTTTTTGGACAGATCCAGCCAAGGCATTTACTTGCGTATTTGAGCCCCCTGAACAAATGATAAAATATTTGCACACAGCATTTTCAATATCCCTCAAGTCCAATATACGGATGTCTTCCCCTTTTATATTTTCAAGAGCATCGACAATCGCTGCGATGAGTTGATCCGTGTTTTCGAGTTTACTCATATAGTCAAGATATAGCAAATCTATTACAAATTCGTGTAATACGAAGTGATATTGCTAGCTTTGTTGCATGCACATAATCAAACTTGATGCCACCGACTCCACCAATGATCACTTGCGTCAAATGTTATTGGATAATAAATTGACAAAACCCACTGTTGTTTGGAGTCTGTTTCAAAAAAAAGGAAAAGGACAGCGCGGGAAAGTTTGGACAAGTCAAGCGGGTAAAAACCTGATGTTTTCTCTGTATATCCCAAATCTAACCCGAAGGACAGATCAACTTTTTTCAATCCATAAAATCGTTTCTGTTTGTTTGGCAGACTGGCTTTTATCGCTTCAAATCCCAAACATCTCCGTGAAATGGCCAAACGACATTTTGTCAGGCGATAAAAAATTGGCTGGAATTTTAGTGGAAAGCAGTATGCAGAAGTCAACGGCAAAGTCGATCATTATTGGAATTGGAATCAATGTCAATCAAATTCAATTTCCACAACTCCCCAATGCTACTTCTATGCGGCTATGCACGGCAAAGGCCTATGATCTGAATACCCTCCTGTTGTCTTTAGTGCCCAAACTTATAGAGGGACTAACTCTCCCTGGGAAAGATTGGGATCATGCCTACCAGCAATCTCTTTATGGTTTGAACCAAAACAGGCGGTTTGTGAGTGGTAAACATGAGTTTGAAGGTATTATCCGATCGGTTAGTCCAGAGGGAAAACTTGTACTCGAAACCGAAATTGGCGAGCAGCTGTTTGAAGTAAAGGAATTACAGTTTGTGCATATTGCCGATTAATGACTCCATAAATTGGGTTAAGGGTTTTTTTACCATCATTGCCATCATCGGATTAAAATCCCCTTCAAATTGCAATTGAACATCTGTTTGCGTTTCAGAGATTTTTGTCAACTGTCCACGCAGTGAAAAAGAAATTTTGTCACTTGAAGATGTCAGTACAATTGATTCGTTGGGTTGTTTATCGCCGATTGTCAGTCCAATTTCAGGCATACCACCAAGTTTAAATCGAAATCGGCTATCGTCAATTTTTGAAAATGCTGCACCTTCTGGCATCAGGCCTTCATAGGTTTCAACACTGGACAGTTTAGAAAAAAGTTGTTCGGTTGAATGATCAACACGAGCGATAGAGCTACTGATTTCCATATTGTTAGGGTTTCCATTTTTCGGGTGTCAAACGCCATTTGCGCAACATTTCTTCTTCGCTTTTGAGGATAAAGCGGTTTTCGGTGGCGAGCTCAATTAAATGCTCGTAATCACTCAATGAATAAACGCTGATTCCCTCTTTTTTAAATCGTTTTTCGGCAACCTGAAAATTGTAATCAAAAATCGATAGCAAGCACTTGATCGACGCATCGCTTTCCTGCAATGCTTTAATAGCTTCCATGCTGCTTTTTCCAGTGCTGATGAGGTCTTCAATGACAACGACTTGACTGTTTTTTGGCAAGATCCCTTCAATCTGATTTTTTCGTCCGTGTCCTTTGGGCTTTGGACGGATGTAAACAAAAGGTAAGTTGAGTTCTTCGGCAACCAAAGCCCCAATCCCAATGGCACCAGTTGCCACGCCTGCAATCACATCGGGCTTGCCATATATGTCTTCAATTTGCTTGGCGAATTGTTCGCGGATGTATGTCCGAACGATCGGATATGACAATGCGATGCGGTTGTCACAATAAATTGGAGATTTCCATCCACTGGCCCAAGTAAATGGATTTTTAGGTTCCAACTTTATTGCATTAATTTGTATTAGTAACTCAGCAACTTTTTTGGCTGTGAAGGCATCGTGAATCATGGGACAAAAGTATAAAGTTTTTATCAATACAAAATTGATGATCTTAACGACTACACTCCCAAAATCTAAACATGCCTTGGTATTACCTCTTGCAACTACATCTTTTCAGACCATTTTACAAGTCCTAAAGGAGACGAAGGCAAAGAAAATATATTTGATCGGAGATGATCCCGCAACGCTTTTGGAGACTTTTAAATCCAAATTGTCAGTTGTTCAAGCGGGAGGAGGATTGGTTCGGAACCAAAGTGGGAAGATGCTTTTTATTTTTCGAAAAGGGAAATGGGATTTGCCCAAGGGTAAAATTGACAAGGGTGAGTCCCTTGAAAAAGGAGCAAAACGTGAGGTTAAAGAGGAAACAGGAGTCAAAAAACTTCAGCTCAATGGCTTGGCTGGTGTGACCTATCACATTTTTAAACGCAACGACAATTACCAACTCAAAGAAACCCATTGGTTTCATATGACGACAACCTATACTGGTAAACTCAAACCTGAGGTTCAAGAAGACATCACAAAAGCCAAATGGAAAGGCCCGAAAAAAACGGCCAAGGCCTTAGAAAATTCGTATGGCAATATCAAATATTTACTGAAAGATTTGAAGATCGGTTAGATCCGAACACAATCTGGAACAAATCGTTTGTAGTCTCCTTTGTTGCGGATGATTTCTCTAACGATGCTACTGCTGATAAATGAAGTTTGAATTGAGGTCAATAAAAAGACCGTTTCGATATTTGACAACTCACGGTTGGTTCGGGCAATCGCTTTTTCAAACTCAAAATCTCCATTGTTACGAATACCTCGCAGAAGATAGTTGGCGCCTACGGACTTACAAAAATCAATGGTGAGCCCTTGATAATCCATCACTTTGATTTTGGGGTTGTTTAGAAAGCATTGCGTAATAAATTGCTTGCGTTCTTCGATAGAGAACATATGGCTTTTTTCGGCATTATGACCAATCCCAACGATAATCTCGTCAAAAATGGTTGCTCCACGCTCAACGATGTCTTGATGACCTAATGTGAGTGGATCAAAAGACCCGGGAAAAACGGCTCGTTTCATATTGCAAAGGTATTTATTTTTCCATGGCTTCGACCAGAGCATTTCCAAATAGATCCCTTAGCGATATACCAGCGTGTTTGGCTTGCTGTGGCAGCAAACTTTCCTCTGTCAGCCCGGGAACGGTATTGATTTCCAAAAAGTGAGGGACGTCTCCAACAAAAATAAAATCACTTCGGCTCATGCCTTTCATACCCAAAGCGGTATATACTTTTTCTGCAGCAATTCGCAATGCTTGATGTTGAGATTCACCCAATCGTGCAGGGGTAATTTCTTCCGATTTCCCTTCGTATTTGGCACTAAAATCAAAAAAATCCTCATCTGTGACGATTTCTGTTGGCGCCAAAACACGCACTTTGCCTTGATATGTGATAACGCCGATAGAAACTTCGGTCCCTTGCAAAAACGACTCGATCAACACTCCGCTATCTTCTTTGTGAGCGATTTCGATCGCCGCACGCAAGTTATTTTCTTCGTACACCTTTGACACGCCAAAGCTACTTCCCGCTTGGTTGGCTTTAACAAAGCAGGGTAGCCCCACTTTTCCGACAATCTCTTGTGTATCAATTGCGTCCCCAGCTGAAAGGACAATTCGCGTTGCCATGGCAATCCCATGCGGCGCTAAGTATTCTAAGGTTTTTGCCTTGTTATAGGTGAGGGAAGAGACCTCTGCTGCACAGCCAGTGTAGGGGATTTGCAAACTGTCAAAGTAGGCCTGTAGCTCTCCATTTTCACCCGGTGTACCATGCACAGCATTAAATACCGCATCAAACCGTAGATCACCGCTGCTAAAATCAGCAATGTCAATCGGTTTCCAAATGCCATCAACCTCAACAAGCCAGGCATCTTTGTCGATGCGTACAGCATAAGGTTCATAAACCTCCTTGTCGATATGGGCCATCACGACAGCTCCACTTTTCAGCGAAATGTCATGCTCGGAGGTATACCCTCCCATGATTACGGCTACATGTAGTTTCATTTGACAAAAATATCATTAATTTTGACCGAATGCGACGACTTCAGTTTTTTATCAGTAAATCCTTTTTCTTGGCACTCCTAAAAGCAAGTGTCATTGGGGTTGGTTTTGTTTTTTTATTGTTTTTGGTTCTACACTTTCACACCCGTCAAAACCGTTTGATTGAGGTGCCAGATCTTTATCAAATCCCTCTGGCGGAGGCCGAAGATTTGCTTTCCGATTTGCGACTCAATTTTGAAGTCATTGACTCCACCCAATTCAATCCCGAAATCGCCCCGCTATCGGTTATCGAACACCAACCGCGAGCCCATGATGAAGTCAAACGAGGACGTAAAATTTACCTCACGCTCAACCCATCTACCTATCGAAAAGTTTCTGTACCCAATGTGGTGCAAGTAACCTATCGCAATGCGGTTTCCTCTTTGCGTGCTGTCGGATTGGAGGTTGGAAACATTAGCTACCGCAATAATATCGGTAAAGATATGGTCTTGGCTTTGCGCTTTGAAGGCGATGAGATTGATCCGGGCGCTAAAATCCCAAAATCGTCCAAAGTCGATTTAGTTCTCGGAAATGGAAGACGAGCCCGATGATGGAAACACAGGATCAAGACGATTCGCTCTATGAGCATTATGCCTTTACGGCCGACAGTGGACAGCAACCCCTGCGCGTCGATAAATTTTTAATGAATCGCATAGAAAATGCCACTCGCAACAAAATTCAACAGGCAGCCAAAGCAGGGAGTGTCCATGTCAACGACCTAGCTGTCAAATCCAACTATAAGGTCAAAGGGGGAGATAAGGTACAAGTCTTGTTTGCTCATCCTCCGTATGAAAACTTACTCGTAGGAGAAGACATTCCCCTTGATATCGTCTATGAAGATGATGCCTTGGTTGTGGTCAATAAAGCCGCAGGCATGGTTGTTCATCCCGGTCATGGAAATTACAGTGGCACGCTGCTCAATGCCCTGTTGCATCATTTTGAGTCTTTACCTTTAAATACCAACGAAAGACCCGGTTTGGTTCATCGTATTGATAAAGACACCAGTGGCTTGCTCGTTATTGCAAAGACCGAACAGGCGATGACACATCTAGCCAAACAGTTTTTTGACAAAACTTCCGAGCGCAGCTATCTCGCATTGGTTTGGGGCGATGTTTTGGATGACAAAGGCACGGTAAAGGGGCATATTGGTAGAGATCCCAAAAACCGATTGTTGATGACGGTATTCCCCGATGGAGACCAAGGTAAAGAAGCCATCACCCATTATGAGGTGGCCGAACGCTTTGGCTATACAACACTACTTCGCTGCCAACTCGAAACGGGACGAACCCATCAGATTCGAGCACATCTAAAATCGATTGGTCACACGCTTTTTAGTGATGCACGTTATGGGGGTGACAAGATCTTAAAGGGCACCACTTTTACAAAGTATAAACAGTTTGTGGACAATTGCTTTAAGCTGCTCCCCCGTCAGGCACTACACGCCCAAACCCTTGGTTTTGTGCATCCCGTCACTGGCAAATCGATGTCATTTGAAGCACCGCTCCCCGACGATATGCTAACTGCGCTTGACAAGTGGCGGCACTATGCCAAACATCGATTGGATTAGTGTTTATTTTTACGATCAACACTTTGAATCTCTGGAACTTGCCTATCCCAAAAACCCTTGTTATTTTTGAGCAAAAGCTGTTGATATGAAATTATTAGTATCCCCTGCCAAGTCTTTGAATTACGAAAGCCCATTGCCGCATGCCAACTGCAGCCAACCGGCCTTTGTCAATGAAGCTGCTGCTCTCAATATGGCTTTGCGAAAAAAATCACCAGCCGAGTTGAAGGCTCTGATGGGAATTTCTGAAAAACTCGCCGAGCTGAATTGGACACGTAACCAAAGCTTTTCGGTTCCTTTTACAGCCGATAATGCCCGCCCTGCGGTCTATGCTTTTGATGGAGATGTTTATACAGGTCTCGATGCTTATACGATCGAGGAAGGCAAATGGGATACACTTAACAGTAGCTTGCGTATC
>CAXRDL010000048.1:0-2290 GCA_964229535.1 Flavobacteriaceae bacterium
CTTAAAGCCATGTTGTTCATCCTTTATTATGGGGATAAATCCAATGTCATGTACTAACGTATAGGCGTGATCCTCCTTTGAACTCGAAAATGCGATTTTGATTTTACGTCCCATATCTTGACAAATGGGATTGCGTAAAAAATAGCTAAAGAATGCCTGTGCATACGGACTCACATCAAAGGGCTCATCTGGGTCAATTCCAGCAAATGGGGAAGCTGTTACATTGCGTACTGTATTCCCACAGGCCTCCCTGAGGGTGATATCGTCTTTCTCCAATTCCGCCCAAAGCTGCGGGGTTTTTTCCAAATCAACATGATGAATTTGGATGTCCTGACGCGTTGTGATATGGAGATTCCCATTTGAATATCGGTCTGCAACATCTGCGATTCTCAACAGTTGTTTGGATGAGAATTTCCCATAAGGAATTTTAATTCGCACCATCTGAACTCCTTGCTGACGCTGACCATATACGCCCCTTGCCAGACGAAGACTTCTAAATTTTTCTTCATCGATGTTGTTGTTTTTAAAGGCAAAAATCTTTTGCTCCAGATCAATAATATCGCTGGCAACAACTGGGTTTTCAATTTCTGTTCTAAAGCTTTCCAATGGTTATAGTATAAAGCCAACACCAGCGGTGTTGTTGGTTAAAAAATCAATGAGTATAAACGCGCCCAGTCCTTTATTTTTATGAAAGGGCTGATGTACAATTTCTTGGGCGGTTATCAGTTCGATGGCTCCAATATCATTCAATCCAAGAGCACTTGTGGGCTCGGGTTGGAGATTTTCCAATTCCAAGCGATGACTGATTGATTTGATCTTGATTTGAACCTTTTGAATTCCCAATTGCAACCAGTATTTTGCGCCAGGGATTAGATTTGTATCCTGCATCCAACACACTTCGGCACGCAGTTGTTTGGAAACTTGCAGGTCATTCTCAGCATTGACGATTGAATTTCCACGAGAAATGTCAATTTCATCTTCAAGTAAGATAGTAGTGCTTTCCCCTTCTTGCGTCTTCCTTATGGGGACACCATATTTTTCAATGCTTTTGATTTGACTGGAGCGTCCACTTGGGTAAACCAGAATCTTATCACCCACTTGAAAAGAGCCAGAATTAACCTTGCCAGCAAACCCTCTGTAGTCGTGATGTTGTTCGGTTTTTGGACGCAATACATGTTGTACTTGCAAAACGTTGTCTTCTTGCAAGGAGCTTATTGTAGGGAGTTTTTCTAGGATTTCAAGCAGAGTCGATGAATGGTACCAACTCATCTGTTCTGATGAAGAGGTCACATTATCTCCCAGCAAAGCGGATATCGGAACAAAATCAATCGTTTTTACATCCATGGACGCACTTTGAAGCCACGATTCGACTTGCTTTTTGATTTCTTCATATCGATTTTGGTCAAAATCGACGAGGTCCATTTTATTAATTGCAAAAACCAAATGCTGAATTCCGAGCAAACGGTTGATATACAAATGGCGCCTGGTTTGCTCAACCATGCCTTTTCTAGCGTCTAGCAACAAGATCGAAGCTTGCGCAGTTGAAGCACCTGTTACCATATTACGCGTGTATTCTACATGACCAGGTGAATCTGCAATGATAAATCGTCGGGTTGGCGTGGAAAAGAAAATGTGGGACACATCTATGGTAATCCCTTGTTCTCTTTCGGTGAGCAAGCCATCTGTGGCTAAGGATAAATCCAAATAATCAAAACCTCTCGATTCGCTTTTGACTTTGATGTGCTCCAACTGATCTGACTTTAAAGAATCAGTTTCATATAAAAGCCGTCCAATCAGGGTACTTTTACCATCATCAACACTCCCTGCGGTTGCTATTTTTAAAATATCCATATTAAAAGTATCCGATTTTTTTACGTTCTTCCATTGCACCTTCTGATCGTTTGTCATCAATTCGTGCTCCTCGCTCTGAAAATGACGAGCTGCTGATTTCGTGTATGATATTATCGAGTTCAAAAGCATCAGACAAGACCGCTGCGGTACAAGTCATATCCCCAACCGTTCGAAAACGAACGTTGGCGGTAATGACCTCGTCATTCTCTCCAATCTTAATAAAATCAGAGTAGGGCATCCACAATCCATCTCTGTTAAAGACCTTTCTTTCGTGCGCATAATAAAGCGACGGGATTTGTATTTGCTCTCTTTGTATGTAGTTCCATACGTCTAGCTCTGTCCAATTGCTAATCGGAAATACACGAACATTTTCGCCATTGTGAATGTTTCCGTTTAACATGTCAAACAGCTCAGGGCGTTGTAGCTTTTCATTCCATTG
>CAXRDL010000049.1:0-2594 GCA_964229535.1 Flavobacteriaceae bacterium
AATTGAAGAGGCTGCGCCTGCAGGGTTCACACAAGAGCTTAAAAAACGATTTATTGAAGGAGGCCCTGGATTCATGGGCATTGTACTACTCTGTCTCATACTCGGATTAGCCATTGCGATTGAGCGAATTATTTTCCTCAATCTTTCAACCACCAATACAGCCAAGCTCACTTCATCTGTTGAAGATGCACTCAAAAATGGTGGTGTAGAAGCTGCCAAAGAGGTTTGCCGAAACACAAGTGGTCCTGTTGCTTCTATTTTTTATCAAGGGCTAGACCGTTCCTCTGAAGGCTTGGAAAACGCTGAAAAAGCAGTAGTCGCTTATGGCGGTGTTCAAATGGGGCAACTCGAGAAAAACGTCTCTTGGATTTCATTGTTTATCGCACTTGCTCCCATGCTTGGGTTTATGGGTACGGTAATCGGTATGATTCAAGCATTCGATAAGATCGAAGCTGCTGGTGACATGCAACCTTCGCTTGTTGCTGGAGGAATCAAGGTCGCTCTTTTGACGACAGTATTTGGTTTGATTGTTGCGATTATCTTACAGATTTTCTACAACTATATTGTTGCTAAAATTGATGGCATTGTTAACGACATGGAAGACGCATCGATCACATTGATGGATATGTTGGCTGCCAACTCAAAGTAAAATCTCACCAAAAATAGTATCCTTATGAATACGCAAAAGATTTTTACTTATACCGCTCTTGTACTTGGTGTAGTCGGTTTGATTCTACAAGTCATTATTCTCAATCAGGGGGATGATGTCATCAAATTAAATGCCTTATCAGGTGATTACGGAGTAGTTTCAACCATGGTAACCTTGGCATTGTTGGTTTTGGCAATCACGGTTGTACTGACACTGGTTTTCTCATTTGGCAACTTGGCATCTGACGGAAAGAAACTCAAAAAAGCGTTGATTTCAATCGGTGCATTTGCTGCAGTTGTTCTTGTCGCATTTTTGTTTTCTACAGGTACAGAAACGCCGCTCAAAGATGGAGGCATGCTGTCTGCAGCAGGCTCCAGATGGATAGAAACGGGGCTTCGTACATTCTACTTTCTTGTATTTATTGCTGTCGGTGCGATGTTGTACACTGGCATTGCCCGATTGAAAAAATAAAAGCATGGCAAGAAGAAAAGCACCCGAAGTCAATGCAGGATCGATGGCAGATATTGCCTTCCTACTCCTCATTTTCTTTTTGGTAACGACTACCATTGAAACCGATTCAGGACTCAATCGGAAGTTACCCCCAATGGAAGATGTGGTTGATCCGCCGATCATTAAAGAGCGTAATATTTTTACGGTTGTTGTCAATAAATTCAACCAACTTCTTGTTGAGGAAAAACCACTCGAGCTTACCGAGTTGCGCAATGAAGCAGTCAAGTTTTTGGACAATGGAGGCGGAAAAGGGGAAGAGGCATGTTACTATTGTTTAGGAGACCGAAACCCAGATTCTTCAGACAATCCAGAAAAAGCAGTGATTTCACTCAAGAATGACAGAGAGACTGACTATAAAGTGTATATCGCTGTTCAAAACGAATTGGTAGCTGCATATAATGTGTTGCGTAACCGTGAGTTTAAGCGTCTAAACCCAAACTTGGGGCTTGATTTTGTGCAAGCAGACAAAATTTATAACGATCCCAGAACGAGTATTGCAGAAAAGGAACGGCTTAAGCCACTTTTGAGTGAAGTTAAGGTTTTGTTTCCACAAAAACTCTCTGAGGCAGAACCAAGCAAAACAAATTAACGATGTCAAAGTTTAAAAAGAAAAAAGGAGGAGACCTCCCAGCGATATCAACTGCTTCGTTGCCAGATATTGTTTTTATGTTGTTATTCTTTTTTATGGTAGCAACCGTAATGAGAGACAATACCCTGATGGTGTCAAACACCTTACCCGCTGCAGACCAGGTTCAGAAGCTCGACAAAAAAGATCGTGTGATGTATATTTATGCAGGAAAGCCAAGTATGCGCTACCAAGACAAATTTGGAACAGAAGCGCGTATTCAGCTCAATGATAAGTTTGCAACCGTTCAAGATGTTGCAGCTTTTGTCTTGGCTGAAAAAGCATCCAAACGCCAAGAACTACAAAACGTTTTGACAACTTCACTCAAAGTTGATGGAGACACTAAAATGGGTCTCATTTCTGACATCAAACAAGAATTACGTAAAGTCAACGCACTTAAGATCAATTATACCACACGCATTGGGGATTATTCACAAAACCTAAACTAGTGGATCATTGTGATCATTACAGCATCAAGCGCCAATATCGGCGCTTTTTTTATTTTTGAATTATGCAAAAACAGTGTTTTCTTCTTTTGCTCGTGGCGAGTTTTGCACTTGCACAATCCCCAGCCGACTCATTGTATAGAGAGGATCAGATTTATGCGTCAATTGGCTATCCATTATTGATCGAAACCCCTGAAGGCCTGACCCAAAATAAACTGTCACATACGTTTTCATTTGGATTTATACGAGATATGCCCATCAATTCATCTCGCAACCTCGCATTTGGACTAGGTCTTGGACTCAACTATAATGTAGTATATACCAACCTACAGTTTACAGACGATATGAAATCAACGACTTTTGT
>CAXRDL010000050.1:0-4911 GCA_964229535.1 Flavobacteriaceae bacterium
CGACACGCAAGTAGCGAATCGATCCAGAGTTATCGTCAGAAGTTGTTCCGCCATAAGTGAGGTCACCAACTTCAGTGGTTGGAGAAGCTCCTTTGTTTGTTGGTGCTTTACCTGCGATTACCAGTCCACCCCAATCTCCAGCTTGTGGATTGTCGGAGCCAGAAGTCATCACCACAGGAGAATCTGCAGATCCATCAACATATATTTTAGCTCCTTGTTCCACAGCAATATAGGCAGAAGTACCACCAGTTGCTTTGATGGTTGTACCTCGCGGGATCGTTAATTTGTAAGGTGCTTTGACAACCAATGCACCAGTGAGTGAGTATTCGATATCGGCTTCAAGTTCCAAGTCTCTTGTGAGATCACCCGAAAGCACAGAAAGATCTGCGCAAGGTTGGCAATCCCCACCACAATCGATACCTGTTTCCGTTCCATTTTGAATGCCGTCAGAGCATGTTGCGACGTCTGTATCGTTGTCCAAACAAGAGACAAACAAAAAGCCAGAAAGTAAAAAAGTAAAAAAAGTAATGTTCGTTTTCATATCGTTATTATTTGTTACAAACATAGGATGAGAAGCCAAAGGAAGTGTTAATTTGAATCAGTCAAAATGTTAATGAAGCTTTAATTTAAGGAGGCGGAATGTTAAGCAAAAGCAACCAAACATAAACTAGAATGTTAAGTTGACCCCCAAGGACAAACTCCTCCCTTTTTTAAATTCTAAAACGGTTACGTTCTGTATATCTTGTATTCTTTGATAACTCGGGTTTAACAGATTTTTGGCACTCACGCTCAAGCCTACAAGTTCATTGAGCTGAAGCTTGCTCACAAAATTGAGCGTAACCAGGCCTTTGTCTACAATATTTCCTTTGCCAAGCACACCTAAGGCATAGAGTTTATCAGAAAAATAATTGGCAGAAAGGGATGACACCAAGCTTGCTCCATTTCTAAAATCTCGCTCGTAAAGAAAATCTGCATTAAGTAGAACATCAGAAGCCCCTGTGATGCGGTCTTCCGTATTGGTAAAGTCAACACTGAGATTGAGCAGGCCAGATGCGGCAGTTTCGGTTAGTACTTTTTCGCCGTCAAGGTCTTGTTTAGATTGCATATATGACGCGTTCAAATTCAGACGGAAAACACGATTAAGTGTTCGATCATCCAATACGATGGGGTTGCTGTAGAGGTCTTTGACCAATTCAAACTCAAGTCCAAAAACGGTTGCCTGATCCCCACTATTTACATAGCTCAGGTCGTTACTTGCCGAACTAATTGAAACATCATTAATTGGGTTTTTAATGATGCGGCTAAAAGCGGTGACCGAAACCAACTCCCCGATACTTGGAAACTGTTCCCACTTGAGGTCAAAGTTATAATTTGTAGAAGCGTATAAAGCAGGGTTACCTAGATAAACTTGAGTAACTTCCTCAAACTGAAAAAATGCCTTTTCCTTATACTGCGGAAGGGTATATGTTGAACTCGCAGCAAATCTGATATTATTGATATCATTCAGCTTGTGAAGGATAAAGAGGGAAGGAAGCCATTGCACCTCATCAAGCACGGAGGTGTCACCCGTTGGGTCGAGGGTTGTTGACCATGAAATGCTTTGCTTGATATTTTCATATCGAAGACCAACTTGTATTTTGGTGGATTCTGAAAAATTGTGATCCGCACTTATATAGCCAGCAGTGATATTTTGCTCTCCGCCATAGGTCTGGGGAGCGAGAGCGTTGGGGACATCTTTTCTTCCTCGGAAGGTGATGAGTTCAAATAAACCTTGGCTGAGGTTCCCCTGATTAAAATAGCTGTCTGTATCGTACACATCATCTATGGTAGGTTGGGTGATATTTCTACGTGGGGCATGATTGATTTGTGTGGCATCAAAGTCCACGTTTTTTTTACGACCGACAAAACCCAAACTAAGCTTAGTGTTATTTTCTTCATCCTCTCGATTCTGCAAATCATAGACCAACTTGGCGCGATAGCCCAATTCATCTTCAAAGAGATTTTGATAGTAGCGATGTGAGTCTCCATTACTCAGGTTGTTCGCAAACGTCTTTGGGCTATTTGGATCATCCCAATCCGATGGGGATAAGGTAATTTGACGACGGTCAGGGATCAAGTTCAAAGACTGGCTATAGGAAGCACCGCCAATAAGCGAGAGCTTGTCAAGAACATCAACTTGCCCAAAAACCTGATTGACCAACAAAATTGTTTGTTTGTATTGGTGACGTTGGATAAATCCACCCCCTTCGGGAGCAAAATCAAAAATATCCATCACCCCATTGTATTCCTGCAGATTTTGTGACGATGAATTGATAAGTAGATTTGAAAACGTAACGGAAAAAGTAGGGTTTAGTACTGCTAAATTCAACATGGCCGTGGTATTCGTATCATATTGATAAGTCGTAAAATCGAAGTCTTTGTAAATCAAACCGTCTTTGCTGATACTCCCTCGGTTTACTCCACTTGTATAATTAAAATCGTTGTCAAAACTCGCCGTAGCAAAGAGATTTACTCTGATAACATCAGTCAACAGTCTTCCATAACTCGCCTCAAAAGCACCACTGATGTTGGTTGGGGACGCCCCATCAAAGGCCTGTTCACGGTTGAATCCTGTGTCGAAGTTATATCTTTCAAGCGGGTAGTTGGGATAGGAGTTGTTGTAAAAACCAGAATAGCCTGGACCTTGTCCTAGATAAAAGCTGTCTACATCAAATGCAGATTGGTTAAACCCACTTCCTATACTCAGCTTGTAGTAGTTTTTGGATTTGTTAGTCAAGGCATTGATGTTGATACTTGCACCAGCATAATCCCCAAAGTTGTCAACGTTATAGGTTTTGTCAATTGCGATCGACTCGACGATATCAGAGCGAAACAAATCCAGTGCAATATTTTTTAATGATGGATCATTGGAAGGCAGTACAAAGCCATTGTAAGACGACATATTGTATCGATCACCAAGCCCTCGGACATAAATAGAGCCAGACTCGGCTTTTGACACTCCCGAGGTTTTGATTACGGCATCTGCTGCATCTCCAATTCCCTTTTGTGTGAGTTCTTCAGCCCCGATTTGCTGTTTGAAATTCACGGCTTTTTTTTGCTCGATAAGCAAAGCGGTTTGTGAATCGCGTCGGGCGACGGTCGTGACAATGACTTCGTCAAGTGCTGAGGAGGAGCTTGCCAAAGACACTTGAATTTCGGTTACTTTACCACCAACGACTGTGACCGGAATCTTTTGGGTTTCATAGCCGACAAAGCTAAAATTGACAATGTAATCCCCTTCTGCTAAGCCGTCAAGGGCAAACAAGCCATCAAAATCAGAAGTTGTACCCAGATTCACTTTAGGGATTAGTATGTTTGCAAATGGAAGCGGTTCGTTGTTTAGATCTTTGTCAAGCACCGTTCCAACAATGGAGCCAACGGGCTGAGCAAAAAGTAGATTGGATAGGGCTAGACTTAAAATTAAAAGACTATTTTTCATCTAAAATATATATGCCGCAAAGAGAGTTATTTTGACTCTGAATTAATGAATACTAAATTTAAATTATTGTTAACTTAGGATTAAGAAAATGCATTGGAAAGACCTGTTATCTCTTAAAAGACAAGGCGACACTAAAAAACGTTTGCGCACAGATCAAAACAATTTGCGCAGTGGGTTTGAGGTTGACTACGACCGGATTATTTTTTCTTCGGCCTTTCGACACCTACAAGACAAAACCCAAGTCATTCCCTTTTCACAGTCTGGTTTTGTTCACACCCGACTCACCCATAGTTTGGAAGTATCGGTGGTCGGTCGGAGTTTGGGTAGGGCAGTGGGGAATGCCGTAATCCAAAAACACCCCGCTTTGGCAGTGACCCATGGCTATCAGCCACATGATTTTGGAACCATCGTTGCAGCGGCTTGTCTGGCACATGACATTGGCAACCCCCCTTTTGGACATTCGGGCGAACAAGCCATCGGCGATTTTTTTACTTCTGGAGCTGGCACAGCTCTGATCAGCTCCCTTACAGAAGCACAGCAACAAGACCTGATTCGCTTTGAAGGAAATGCCAATGGTTTTCGTATCGTTACCGAAGATCGCGAGGGTGTTCCCGGTGGCCTTCGCCTCAGCTATGCGACACTTGGTACCTTTACCAAATACCCAAAAGCATCGATTCCAATTCAACCCACTAAAAAAGTCAGCGATAAAAAATTTGGATTTTTTCAAGCACAGTCTGCTTTCTTTTCCGAAGTTGCCAATGAATTGGGATTGCAAGGCCCTCAAAACACCTTTCACCGTCATCCACTTGCCTTTTTGGTCGAAGCAGCAGATGATATCTGTTACACCCTTATCGATTTTGAAGATGGCATCAACTTGGGCTGGATTCCAGAGTCCTACGCTTTGGAGTACCTTATCAAATTGGTGAAAGACTATATTGATACCGACAAGTACAAGCAGCTCCAAACCACCACAGACCGCCTTGCCTATCTACGCGCCCTTTCGATTGGCGTGCTAATCGAAGATGCCACACGTATTTTTATGGAACATGAAGAAGAGATTCTGGCCGGAGAATTTGCGTATGCACTCCTCAAAAAGAGCAAATACACCGCTCAGGTTGAAGATATTATCAAATTGAGTAAGGAGAAAATTTATCGTTCCGAGGAGGTAATCGAAAAGGAAGTAAAGGGATACCGTGCGATTCATCATATTTTGGAGGTGTTGAGTCATGCCGTGATTCGACAGTCGGCTCAAAAGACCAATGCTCTCGATCGATTGGCTCTGAACCTATTACCTGAAACCATTCGTTTTTCACATGATGACCGCTATCAACAACTTCTACAAACAAGCTGTTTTGTTGCTGGGCTCACAGACGGACAAGCCCTACTGTGGCACAAAAAACTGAGCTGATGATGATTGACCCATTGTCCGATGA
>CAXRDL010000051.1:0-3208 GCA_964229535.1 Flavobacteriaceae bacterium
GGTGTGGTCGTCTATGGCTTTATAGCTTTTTACATGTTCAAGCGTCCATAGTCCTGGTGATGCGATGGTTTTGTCTCGAATCCGATCAAAGCTATACACAAAGTCACTGGCGGTTACCGTTCTTGTTTGTTGATCTCCAAAGATTTCGGACTCATGAAAATAGGCATCATCACGCAGGTAAAAGAGATAGGTTTTGGCATATTCAGAAATCTCCCAATGTGTAGCGATATCGGGTTGAATAGAAAGATTATGATCGAGTCGTACAAGACCGTTGAAAATTTGATTCATCGCCCAGATACTTCGTAAATCTCGGGCGTAGGCAGGGTCTAGGGTATTGATGTTTTCATGAACATTGAGACGAAACACCTTGTGGGAATCCATCGCCACATTGGGAGAGCAACCAGTTAACAGGCCGATGAGAATGGAAATAGATCCAATCAAAATCAATTGATATTTTTTGTTCCTTTTCAAGGATATTATATTTGCACCATAAAAATAAACCAATTCATCATAAGTTTTGACATCTGCTACTGTTGCTTTTCAAACCTTGGGTTGTAAACTCAATTGTTCAGAGACCTCTACGTTGGCACGTAAGTTTGTCGCGGCAGGTTATGAGCGCGTTCCTTTTGAAATGAATGCAGATGTTTATGTTATTAATACTTGCTCAGTTACAGAGAATGCAGATAAAAAGTTTACCGCCCTTGCTCGTCAAACACGTCAGCGCAATCCCGATGCTTTTTTGATTGCGGTTGGTTGTTATGCGCAACTCCAACCAGAAGAGCTCGCCAAAGAGGACAGCGTTGATTTGGTATTGGGTGCAAAAGAAAAGTTTGATATCATTTCGTATTTAAGTGATTTGTCAAGACCCGAACAAACGCAAGTTCACGCCTGCGCAATTGAAGAAACAGATACCTATGTTGGGAGTTATGCGATTGGGGAGCGTACACGCGCCTTTTTAAAGGTGCAAGATGGCTGCGATTATAAATGCACCTATTGCACAATCCCGCAAGCTCGTGGAATTTCACGTAGTGACACCTTAGATAATGTGATTCGCCAAGCAAAAGAGATTTTCGATCAGGGGATCAAGGAAATTGTATTGACAGGGGTCAATATTGGGGATTATGGCAAAGGAGAGTTTGGCAATAAAAAGCACGAGCACACTTTTTTTGAGTTGATCCAAGCCCTCGATGAGGTTGAAGGAATCGAGCGTTTTCGAATTTCATCTATCGAGCCCAACCTATTGACAGAAGAGTTAATCGAGTTTGTTGCGCATTCAAAGCGATTTGTCCCCCACTTTCACATTCCACTGCAAAGTGGGAATAACGAAATTTTAGGGCAAATGCGTCGGCGTTACCAGCGCGAATTGTATGTCGATCGGGTCAATAAAATCAAACGCTTGATGCCTGACGCTTGCATAGGTGTTGATGTTATTGTTGGTTTTCCTGGAGAATCAGATCAACACTTTTTAGACACCTATGCGTTTTTAGTTGACTTGCCAGTATCTTACCTTCACGTTTTTTCCTATTCCGAACGACCCAATACACCAGCTGCTGAGATGAAAAACCAGGTTTCGAAGACGATAAAAAACAAGCGATCCAAGATGTTGCGTGCCTTGTCTGCCAAAAAGCGGCATGCCTTTTACGAGAGCCAACTTCAAAAAACAAAAACCATCCTTTTTGAAGCGGAGAACAAGGAAGGATACATCCAAGGGTTTACAGAAAATTATGTCAAAGTTAGAATACCATGGGACCCTGCCCTTCAAAATCAGACCATACAAGCTACCCTAGCTGAGATTGATCAGAAGGGGATGGTGAGACTCGCCAAAAATGTTTTGGTTTAGATTCGAACGCCAACAGGAAGCATACTGCGATACCTCTTGTTTTTTCTAATAAAACTGACGATTTCAGGGCTAGTCGGCATCATACTGACGTTGCGGTCTTCGATAATGGAAAGAACTTCTTTAATGAACTCCTCCTTAAAAGATGCGTCTTCGTGATTTTGAGGTAAAATCAGCTTCGTCAGAAAAATCTTTCTTTCTTGCTGAGCATACTCAATCTTGGCTAAACCATCGCCTGTTTCGGTTTCAAATTGACGCAAAAAGGAATTGTCTGTAATTTCCATATAGTCTAATTTTCTGCAAATTTAAGCAAAATAAAAAAGACTGTAGTTTTGTAGTGTCATGAACGAAGAAATCCATGTGTATTGTATGCCAGGAATGGCAGCAAATTCTAAAATTTTTGAGCACATCCGCTTGCCAAAGCCCTATGTGATTCATCTTTTGGATTGGATCGACCCACAGCAAAATGAAAGTTTACAGTCATACGCCAGTCGTCTTTGCGAAAAAATCACACACAACAACCCTGTGCTGATTGGGGTTTCCTTTGGGGGAATTATCGTTCAGGAGATGAGCAGAATCATTTCTTGTAAAAAGGTTGTCATCATATCTAGTGTAAAGTCTTACAAGGAATTCCCGATTCATATTTTATTGGGCCGTAAGTCAAAAGCTTACAAATATTTTCCGACCCAGTGGGTTGATAAAACAGAAGATTTTATCGGATTTGTTTTTGGTCCAGCGTTGCGAAAGAGAATGAAACTTCACAAATATTACCTCTCTGTTCGCAATAAAAATTATTTGGATTGGGCTTTGCATCATTTTTTTCAATGGGAAAGGGAGGAAGCAGACCCAGAGGTGATCCATATCCACGGCTCACTTGATGCTTTGATTCCAGTATTCAATCTAAAAAATTATATATCTGTGCCAGGTGGAACCCACGCCCTGATTTTAATCAAAGCTTCTTGGTTAAATCAGTATTTGCCGGAGCTCATTTCAAAATAATATGCACTTTATGAACTCATTCAAAGTACTCTATTTTTTATTCGTTTTAGTCCTTTTTTCGCAATGCACAACGGTCAACTCTACATCGCCCATACAGACAAACACACAAATCATTCCAACGTATCCACAGTCCATCTCCTTTGCAGGCGAAGCGGTACATCTTGACAAACACTATGTTTTGGAGAGACTCGATAGAGAGTTATTGGTCAACAACTTTTGGCATTCGAATAGCATATTGGTTTTAAAACGTGCCGCTAAATATTTCCCCATTATCGAACCCATATTACAAGAAAATGGCATACCAGATGATTTTAAATATCTGGCAGTTATCGAAAGTGGCCTGACACATGTCACATCACCCGCTGGAGCGGA
>CAXRDL010000052.1:0-2371 GCA_964229535.1 Flavobacteriaceae bacterium
ATAAATGTTATAATTTTGTTTTATGAATCTTCTGAGGAAGTCTTTGTTTCCGCTTAGTTTATTATATGATGTTGTGACACGGGTTCGCAATGCTGCTTTCGATAAGCAATGGTTGCATCAGAGTCAGTTTGCTGTTCCAACCATAGTGATTGGGAATCTCATCACTGGTGGGAGTGGTAAAACACCTATGATTGCGTATTTGCTCCATCAATTTTCAGATCGTTTTTCTTTGGCGGTATTAAGTCGTGGATATAAACGCAAATCATCTGGGTTTTTGATCGCAGATGAGACCTCGTCAATCGAAACTTTGGGCGATGAACCCTTTCTGTTGTTTCAAAAGTTTCCGAAGGTTCAATTTGCGGTTTGCAAAAACCGCCCTAATGGCATCCGAGATTTGCTGCAAAAGTCACCTCAACTGGATGCTATTTTTCTAGATGATGGCTTTCAACATCGCCAGTTAAAACCATCTTTTCAAATCCTTTTGACACCCTTTGAAACGCCTTGGTTTCGGGATTGTGTTTTACCCGCAGGAAATTTGCGAGAGTCCGCTCGTGGTAAAAAACGCGCAGATCTCGTAGTTGTCACTAAATGTCCAGAATTGCTCTCCAAAAAAGAGCGAGAAGATTACACCAATCAGTTGGCGTTGGATCCCGATCAAAATCTCTTTTTCACGAGCATTCAATATGACACAAATGTATATGGAGCTTCCCAAATGGAACTTAAATCTTTTGTTCAAAGTCCTTTTGTTTTGGTCACTGGAATTGCCAATGCCAAACCATTAACAAGCTATCTCGATCAACTTGACGCAAAGTATAAGCATCTGGAGTTTGGTGATCACCATTCGTTTTCACCTTCGGATCGTCAAAATATATTGTCTTCGGGACTGCCAGTCCTTACCACTGAAAAGGACTATGTTCGTTTAAATCCTTATCTAAAGGATGTGCATTACTTGCCCATATCAGTCCGTTTTTTGGCAGATGAGGACCGATTCAAGGACATCATTTCGAATCAAATACGATATAAACAAAAGAATGTTTAAGCGATATGTTTGTGTGCTTTATAGGAGGAACGCACAAGTGCACCGCTTTCGACATGTCTAAAGCCGATTTCTTTTCCAAAATCCTCATAAACTTTAAACTGTTCAGGTGTGATAAACTCTTTGACAGGGAGGTGTTTTTTGGAGGGTTGGAGATATTGTCCAGTTGTTACGATATCAACATCCGCAGCTCTTAAGTCGAGCATGGTTTGCTTGACTTCTTCCTCGGTTTCACCCAAACCAAGCATTATCCCAGATTTGGTACGACGAACTCCGGCTTGTTTGAGGTAGCGCAATACTCCTAGACTTTGATCGTATTTGGCTTGGATTCGCACTTCGCGAGTCAATCTGCGAACGGTTTCCATATTGTGTGAGACAACCTCGGGCATCACGTTGACGATGCGATCGATATGTTTTTCAATCCCTTGAAAATCAGGAATCAATGTTTCCATTGTAGTGTCCGGATTCAATCTGCGGACTGCTTGTACCGTTTCTGCCCAAAGAATAGATCCCATATCGGGCAAGTCATCACGATCAACAGAAGTGAGTACCGCATGCTTGATCTTCATAATTTTGATAGATCGTGCAACTTTTTCTGGTTCTGCCCAGTCCACCGTTTCGGGGCGGCCCGTTTGCACACCACAAAACCCGCATGAACGCGTACAGATATTTCCTAAAATCATAAATGTCGCAGTTCCCTCACCCCAGCACTCACCCATATTGGGACAACTACCCGATGTGCAAATCGTATGGAGATTATATTTATCGACAAGACCTCTGAGTTCAGTGTATTTTTTTCCAGTTGGGAGTTTTACACGGAGCCATTTTGGCTTTGGCGTATGGGCTGTTTTGGATTCTAGAATTTCTGTTTTCATAGACTTGACAAAGATACACTAAATCAAAAAAGTACTCAAGTACCAAATTGTAAATCCTGTCAAAAAAACCAATCCAGCGATTGACCAAACTCTCATCAACCCATTTGGACGATAGTTTTCAGGCATATGCCTTCCGGAGACTAGTAAAAAGTTTATCAACCCATAAAATGGGGCTGTAATAAAAGAAAGAATGGTTGCCAATTGAACAAGTGCTCCCATGTTGGAAAGTAGAAAAAAGAAAACGGCGCAAGTCCCGATTACCAAAACTAAAATCCAAAACAAATAGGAAGACATCACGATTGGTAACTGTAAAATTTGTGCGGTTTTTGCCATTGCTCTGGGGGATGCATCTAAGGTAGTAAGTGTGGTGCTAAACATGGTGGTAAATGCGGCAATCCCAATTATCCAATATGCGCCATTCCCCAAACTACTTGTATATAATGCAATGAGTTGCTGTGCA
>CAXRDL010000053.1:0-5274 GCA_964229535.1 Flavobacteriaceae bacterium
CTATCACGATACCGAATGGGGTGTGCCCATATACGATGATATTAAACTCTTTGAAACACTCCTTCTGGAAACATTTCAAGCAGGACTGAGCTGGTTAACCGTTCTCCGAAAACGAGAGAATTTTCGTATCGCCTTTGACAACTTTGACGTGCATAAAATCGCTGGGTATAAAGCAGAGAAAATTGATACTCTATGCCAAGATCAGGGAATCATTCGCAACCGTCTCAAAATTAAAGCTGCGATAAACAATGCACAAGCTTTTTTGAAGATTCAGCAGTCCTACCGCTCTTTTGCGCAATATATGTGGTCGTTTGTTGACCATAAGCCAATTCATAATTCTTATCGGTCTTTGGATGAAGTCCCGGCAAAAACAACGCTATCAGATCGTATCAGCTTATCTCTCAAAAATCATGGATTTAAATTTGTTGGGAGCACCACCGTTTATGCACATCTGCAAGCAACGGGCATGGTCAATGACCATTTGGTGAGTTGCTTTCGTTATGAAGAAGTCAAAAACCTAAGACAAAAAGGTCAAGAATTTGGTTCTTGAAATTGGCTCTGCACCCATACTGGCGAGATGTTGCGTGGGGACCTGACAATCAATCAACTCGTATTTGTTTTTTTTAAGCTCTTTCACCAGAAAGATAAGGGCGACCTTGCTGGCATTACTGGATTTGGAAAACATACTCTCACCACAGAATACCGTGCCCAAGTCAATTCCATATAGCCCCCCGACAAGAGATCCTTCTTCCCAGACCTCCACAGAGTGGGCATGGCCTTGGATGTGTAAGGTTGAATATACCTCCATAAGCCCAGGGGTTATCCAAGTGCCATTTTGACCAAACCGCTTGACTTTGGCACAGGCCTCTACAACTTGATCGAATGCCTTATTAAAAGTCACCTCAAACTGCTTTTTGCGTAAAACAGTTCGCATACTTTTGGAAATTTTAAGCCGGTCGGGAAACAACACCATTCTTGGATCTGGACTCCACCAAAGTAGAAAATCATCTGACTCAAACCATGGAAAAATTCCTTTTCGGTAAGCGAGCATCACCCGCTCGGGTTGTAAGTCGCCACCCACAGCAACGATGCCCTCAGCAGAGGCCTGCTCGGGAGAGGGAAACAATAAAGCATCGGTCAAGCGATACATATTTGGAACTTTCTAAAAAGGCAAGTCGTCTGGTACCTCGGTGGTGGTATTTTCAGTAGGGTCGAACGGAGGAGGAGGTGGCTCTGGCGTACCAGATTGCTCTAGAGAATCAATCCGCCAACCCTGAATAGAATTAAAAAATTTGGTCTCACCCTGTGGACTTTGCCATTCACGCCCGCGGATATTAATCCCAATTTTAACACGGTCGTTCTCCGAAAAGGAATTGAGCAAATCGCATTTGTCTTGTACGAACTCTAACAAAATGTGTTGGGGGTACTGTTCTTCTGTGGTGACAACAAGCTCGCGTTTTCGAAAACCATTGCTTCCGTATTCTTTGGTTTCGTATATATGTTTGATGCGTCCTAAAACTTCCATAAAATGTCATTCAACTCTCACAAATCTACATATTTTGTACTTGAAAACATTGCTTAAAATCAATTATCTTAGTTGACAAATGCAAACATCTGTTTTTGACTGGAAATCAAAGGGTCGCATGGCAATCCTTGTTGTATTAACTGCAACGGTTGTCTTTATCCTTTGGAGTCTTTTTCAGCTTGTCAAACAAACCGAAATCGATGAACGTCAGCGAATGGAAGTTTGGGCACTCGCTCAAAAGCAGTTTGTGAAAGACATTGACCTAAATGATGATGTTGACCCACTCATATTTGAAGTCCTGACAAGCGAAAACAGTATTCCAATGATTGTTGTTGATGAGCATGACAACATCGTTTCTTTTAATAATATCGATCCGCAACGCGCAGTCCTCAAAGATTCTTTACTGCTCAAAAACACACTCAAAGATCTCAAAAAACAAAACGATCCAATTGAAATTCTCTTTGAAAATGCGGTCAATCAACGCATGTATTATGGACAGTCGACCATACTTGAGAAACTAAAGCTCTACCCCGGTGCGTTATTATTGCTTTTGCTGACGATCAGTGGCCTTGTCTTTTTTTATTTACGCACCTCTCAAATCGCTGTACAAAACAAACTTTGGACCGGGATGGCCAAAGAGACTGCCCATCAACTTGGCACACCCCTATCCTCCTTAATGGGATGGGTTTCTATGCTAAAAACCAAAGGGGTAGAAGACACCATCACAAGGCCTATGGAAGCTGACCTCAAACGATTGGAAACCATCACAAATCGGTTTTCAAAAATCGGATCACTTCCCATTAAAAAGAGAACAGATATTGTCCGTGCGTCCCGCGATGTCTTTGATTATCTGGCTGACAAAGCTAGCCAAGGGATTGCATTTACATTTTATTCGAGTACAAATGAAATTCATTTGAAAGTCAATAAAGAGCTCTATTGCTGGGTTGTCGAAAACCTACTCAACAACGCCATTGATGCGGTGGTGGGCGAAGGTAAAATTGAACTTTCCCTTTTGGAAGAAAAAGACAGGGTACTTATCAATGTGATTGACACTGGAAAGGGCATTCCAAAGCGATTGGTAAAGCGCATCTTCCAGCCAGGATTTACCACAAAAAAAAGAGGTTGGGGACTCGGACTGTCTCTTTGTCGAAGGATTATTGAGGATTACCATCAAGGCAGAATACAAGTTCGCACAAGCTCAAAAGATAAGGGAACCCATTTTGAAATCGTCTTACACAAATAGACTATAGTTTCGATTTGATTTTTTCCACTAGAGAAATCATCTCATCTTCTTGCATTTTCACTTTGGTTTGAAAACTCATCTCATGCATTTCGTTGATCGGAATGAGGTGGACATGCGCATGAGGCACTTCCAAACCAACAACAGCCATTCCCACTCTCTTGCAGGGTACGGCTTGCTCAAGCGCACCAGCGATTCGCTTGGCAAACTCCATCAGATAAAGATAGGTCTCTTCATCAAGGTCGAACAGCTTGTCAACTTCTTGTTTTGGGACACAAAGCGTATGACCGATCGCATTGGGATTGATGTCCAAAAAGGCATAGCAATACGCATCTTCAGCGATAGTGTAAGAAGGGATTTCGCCATTGATGATTCGCGTAAAAATTGAAGGCATACCTAGCGATTGATCGATAGAATTTCAAACTTCAATACCCCATTTGGTACATTGACTTCAGCAATATCGCCAACACTCGTTCCCAAAAGGCCTTTGCCAATCGGAGAATTTACTGATATTTTTCCTGACTTGAGATCTGCTTCACTCTCTGCAACCAATGTGTAGGTCATTTCCATCTTATTGGCCACATTTCGGATTTTTACTGTCGATAGGACATGAACTTTAGAATCATCGAGTTGAGATTCATCAATTACTCTAGCGCTTGCTAGTGTTGCCTCTAGTTTTGAAATTTTTAGCTCCAAAAGTCCTTGTGCTTCTTTAGCTGCATCGTACTCAGCATTCTCGCTCAAGTCACCCTTGTCGCGAGCTTCAGCAATGGCTTGTGATGCCTTTGGTCTCTCCACATCTTTAAGATGATTGAGTTCATCGCGAAGTTTTTTAAGCCCTTCGGGCGTATAATAAGAAACCGCACTCATAGTTTTGATTTTTAGAAAGAAAAAATCCCAACACGTGGGATACATAACAAATATACAAAAATCTAATTTTTAGCGTATTTTGTAACGAAAAATGAGGCGGTTATTCCCAATTATTGTTTGTCTTGTATTTGGCTGTCAGGTTGACCCTGTACAGCAAAACCCCTACCTCAATAATTTGCCGCCTTTTGAATTTGAACTCAATCTCAATTTACCACTCTATAACAATCTTCGTTTTTCAGGGAATTCTATCACTCTAGACCAATTGGGATTAAAAGGAGTACACCTCTACAATCTAAATAACTCCCAAATTTTAGCATGGGAAGCAAGTTGTCCCAATCAAAATCCAAGCGATTGTTCAAAAACCACTATCAATTACGGTGTAGCTGAATGTAATTGCGATGATTCAACCTATAGTCTAGCCACTGGCCAACCATTAAGTGAGGGCGTCGAATATGGTTTGGTCAACTACGGCATTCGTCGTACTGGGAATCTCGTGCTTGTGTACAATTAAAACCGTATGCTCATCCCAGCCAGAAAATGAAATCCTGCTTGCGGATAATACCCTACGCCTTCTATTGTTGTGATCATACCGGGATTCGTCCAATCATCATCATAGGTATAAAAATATCCATTAGATGTATATTCTTCGTCCAATACATTGTTAAACAACAACTGTAGCTGTAAAGACTCACACCAAGATGGTGCTATCGTATACTGTATGTTGATGTCTTGTGTGCTGTATGCCGCAAGCTTTGACAAAGCAGAATCGATATTGCCAAGGTACTGCTCCCCAACATATTTGCTGAATAGACTCACCGTCAAGTCCTTTGTAAGGCTGTAGCTCAACTGACTCCCTCCGACGACGTTTGGAGAAAAGGACAGGTTGGTATCTCCAAGAGCTTGCAACTCGTAATCGCGCTCAAAGAAAAAATCTCGGTTTTTATTTTCACTTAACGACAGATTGGATTGCCATTGCCACTGCTCGGATATTGTCCAGCCGAGGTCCAACTCCACTCCCAAGCGGTAACTGCTCCCGCTATTGGTTCGTATAGGTGCTCCCACCTCATCGATGGCCCCTGTCAGCACAAGCTGATTGGTGTAGTCCATAAAATACGCATTGGCAACAAACTGTAGATTTGATTTCTTATGACGCCATCCCAACTCAAAATCGGTTAACTCCTCAGGCAATGGATTTCCGTTTTCAAAATCTGTTCGATTGGGCTCCTTGTGTGCTCGTGCAACAGAAAAATATAGCTGATGATTCGGATTCACGCTGTAGGTGACTCCTGCTTTGGGATTAAAAAACCCATAGTTTCGATTCACATCAATCGGCTCTTGCCCTGCCTGCATGCCATTGGCGACATAGTCAATCCAACGATATTGCGCATCTACATAAACCGTCCATTGACGACCAACTGCATGTGTGAGCTTAGCAAATACATTGGTATCTGTTTTCTCTCCTTTGTTTTCGTAAAACCGATGGTTTGGCAGTGCCCCTCCAGCGTTTTGCGCCCAAATCAACGTTCCAAAATGATCCCCAATATAGTTGCTATATGAAAATCCAAGGTTGAGTTTCTGCGTTCCTTTTTCAAAAGCTGCCATCAAATTGGCGACATAAAAGTCATTGTCCAACCATTTT